>NZ_JBFRPK010000020.1:82412-82788 GCF_041471965.1 Vibrio sp. 10N.261.51.A3 | reverse complement strand
GTCCTAAAGGGTTGTCGTAGACTACGACGTTGATAGGCAGGGTGTGTAAGTGCTGCGAGGCATTGAGCTAACCTGTACTAATTGCCCGTGAGGCTTAACCATACAACACCCAAGGGGTTTTGTGGACTCAAAACTGTTGTTTCCGCTTTAAAAAGCAGAGGCAAACAAAACGCTTGAATGAGTTTGAAGAGATAGACTTTTAAATCAGTTTTCCAGATTATTTTGCCTTCAGTTTTTAAAAAAGCTGAAAGTAAAAGCAAAATTTGCTTGGCGACCATAGCATTGTGGACCCACCTGATTCCATGCCGAACTCAGAAGTGAAACACAATAGCGCCGATGGTAGTGTGGGGCTTCCCCATGTGAGAGTAGGACATCG
>NZ_JBFRPK010000020.1:76245-81681 GCF_041471965.1 Vibrio sp. 10N.261.51.A3 | reverse complement strand
CATCGCCAGGCTTTAAATTTTTAGAGTCGTTTTTAAACGGTTCTTGAATTGCTGATATAGCTCAGCCCGGTAGAGCGCACCCTTGGTAAGGGTGAGGTCCCCAGTTCGAGTCTGGGTATCAGCACCATATTTAGTTGATTTGATTATTCAAGTTAACAACAGAATTTGTTTGACGACCATAGCATTGTGGACCCACCTGATTCCATGCCGAACTCAGAAGTGAAACACAATAGCGCCGATGGTAGTGTGGGGCTTCCCCATGTGAGAGTAGGACATCGCCAGGCTCAAATTGCTTTAAGCTGAATAGACACTGCGGAGTGGTAGTTCAGTTGGTTAGAATACCGGCCTGTCACGCCGGGGGTCGCGGGTTCGAGTCCCGTCCACTCCGCCACTTATTAGAAAGCCTAGTCTTATGACTAGGCTTTCGTCGTTTCTGGGTATCGATAATTCGGTCTCCAACCACGAGATCCGGTCGCCTGAGATCCTAGCTACTCCGCCATTTATAATAAACCTCGCTAGAAATCACGGGGCTTTTTTTGCATCTAAATCATAGTGTTTCGCACGTCAGTCGAATAACTTACACAAAAGATTTTCCCGTAGCCCACAGCTCTTAGCTGAGGTGTCCCCCAAACCAACTCATGATTAGGGCTACATCATTTCTGATTCCTGCTGTGAGGTGACGCGAGCATGATTTCAAACGTATATAGCTTTAAGTTTAGCATTCAGATACTCAAGCCATACGCGCTGTAAGTTAGATTTATGAGACTGAACTGACCCCTTATCAATACTTGAGTTATAAAAGCCTTACACCCCATCCTACTTACTCTGCGCTGTAGATGTTTCCTTTATTAAGTGAGTGGCTCTCAGTATTAGTTAACAGCCTTTCGTCTACGAAGTCTGACTTCTGCTCTATCTGTGAATCTATAGGATACGTGTAATTAGGGCTCTATCATGGAGGCTTCTGCTAAGAAAGCTATAGCCCTTAATGAGTCGACTTAATAGCTCTTGTTATACATTCAGCTTGAAAGGTGAGAGTCGTTAGGTTGCGTTCCAAAGTGGCGCTGGAGGGATATGTAAGTTAAGACATAGAGTATCCCTCGCATCCGTATCTACACGTGCAGGGAGGTTCATCCCCCAACTGATTGTGATGTTCTCTGGTTCTAGGGGATGGTAATTTAGGATGTTTACCGGTCTCTCTTCGATTCTGATGTGCTTGTTGACTCGATATGAATTAGTTGTGTCGACAACTTTGCTCAGAACATATTGATTTCTTGCTGGTTAGTTCAATCTATGTTTTGGTTATTGCGACTAAGATGAAGCTAGAAGGTCACTACTGTTTGCTTAGTAGAAATAAAAATCCCCCAAATCATTGGCGGATAGTTTTGTGATTCTTTTCAGAATTAGATAAAGCCTTAAACCTAATGGGTCGAATTATGAAATTGAGTTTTAACTTTGAAGATGCGAGCCAGATCTTTGTGGGATCTTTTGCCTTGGCCGTGCCGATTTCTTTTTCTGAAGAGGCTTGGAAGTTAGGGGAGACTTTACCTACCGCTAATCTATTGCTGCTATTTTTACTGTCTGCGGTGTTCTTAGGCTTCTATACGTATGAGAGTGTCTTTCAAAAAGATGTTGTTGCTCGGTTGCCGGTGTTTATTTTCAGAATAGTGATTGCTTATGTTATGACGGCATTGGTCGTTGCTTTGGTACTGACTTGCCTGGACAAATTACCTCTATTGAGTGATCCCGTCGTATCGATCAAAAGAGTGATTGTTATTTCAATGCCAGCCTCTATGGGCGCTATTGTAGTGGATAGTTTTGATAAAGAGTGACCTGTGTTTCAATTTGGATTGAAGCACCTTACAGAGCTTTTCTAGCGCTTATTTGATTCGTTATTTAGCTTTCTCACCTCTAAACTTAGCATTGATTTGTTCAACCGATCTCCTCATCAATAAAATGAGTAGCAACGTTACTATGAGTGACTCTTACGTGAATGTGTCGTGTGTTGCTGGGAGATGTTGAAGAGCGTTAAGTAGCGTTTTGGAAGGAGATGAAAACAGTTGGCTTCTAAGTCGAATTGAAATTAGAGAGGCGAGGGTAGTTGTATTGAGAAGTTAGGATCTTTAGATGCAAAAAAGCCGCATCAATGATGCGGCTTTTTTTAATTGGCTCCCCTTGCAAGACTTGAACTTGCGACATACGGATTAACAGTCCGCCGTTCTACCAACTGAACTAAAGGGGAATTGATTGTTTAGTCTCTAATCAAGAGAATGGTGCCGACTACCGGAATCGAACTGGTGACCTACTGATTACAAGTCAGTTGCTCTACCTACTGAGCTAAGTCGGCATCATGAATCAAAAAGCTTATGCTTGATGATTAACTTGGCTCCCCTTGCAAGACTTGAACTTGCGACATACGGATTAACAGTCCGCCGTTCTACCAACTGAACTAAAGGGGAATTATTCTTAAAGCTTTAAAGAAATGGTGCCGACTACCGGAGTCGAACTGGTGACCTACTGATTACAAGTCAGTTGCTCTACCTACTGAGCTAAGTCGGCACATAATATTTCTTTGTGCTTTACTGTTGTTGTCTAAGACACCAACAAATAAATTGTGGTGCCCGGAGGCGGAATCGAACCACCGACACGAGGATTTTCAATCCTCTGCTCTACCGACTGAGCTATCCGGGCGACGAGGTGTATTAAACGTGTTTTCGCGTTCTGGGTCAACATTAAATTGCAAAAAAAGTATCGTTTGATGTTTTTCTATACTTAGTGGGTTGTTTTTGCTCATTTGGGGTGAAAAACCTAGGTCTAGCATGCCCTAAAAGATAGTAAAACTACGGTTAACTACACTGAATGGGCGCCGAAATAAAAAAAGCACGTATGAAAACGTGCTTTTTTATTTGAAAATTTTCTAGGGAGTTTAGTGTTTTACTTCAAACCTATTAACCCAAGCTTCTAATTCGTTGGAAAGAGAGGCAAGAGTTTGGGTGCTGTTATGACTTTCTGTTACGACATTGCTCAGTTGGTTACCGCTCTCTTCGATCATATTGATACGCTTCGATATATCATCGCTCACCTGAGTCTGCTCAGCGGCCGCTGTTGCGATTTGATGACTCATTGATGAAATGGACTCTAATGCGACAACAATCTGTTGTAGTGCTTCAGAGGCGTTTTGAGACTCTGTTACGGTGCTTTCACTGGTCGCGGCACACACTTCCATGGTTTGAATTGCGTTGCGAGATCCCTCTTGAAGGTTATTAATCATTAATTGGATTTCTTTTGTGCTCGATTGTGTTCTGCCTGCAAGGTTACGAACCTCATCTGCTACAACAGCAAATCCACGACCTTGTTCGCCAGCTCGAGCTGCTTCAATGGCTGCATTTAGTGCCAATAGGTTAGTTTGCTCCGCTATATCACCAATCACATCCAATACTTTTGCAATGTTGTTTACATCGTTATCTAGGTTAGCGACAGCTTCGCTTGCTGTGCCTAGTTGGCCTGCTAAGCCTTGAATGTTATCTACTGTGTTGTGAATGAGTTGTTGGGTATGCTGGCTCTGTTTGTCGGCCTCGTCGGTGTTGCGCGCGGTATCGCTAGCTGAAGCAGCTACGTTATTGGCTGAAGAGGCCATCTCGGTCATTGCTGTCGCGATCATCTCTGTTGATTGCTGTTGGGTGTCTGTCAGTTGACCAATTGACCCAGCGCGATCTTCTACGCGCTGCAGTTCGCCTCTTAATGCCAGCATTGAAGCGTCAATGTTTGATACTAGCTCAGCCAATGACTTACTCATTTGTTGTACGGCGTGATAGATACTGCCGTCAATTGCCTGAGTTTCGAAAGAGGTTTGAATTCGACCTTGTGCTACGGCTTGTACTGCTTCTCGTACGTCTTTAGGTTCGCCGCCAAGAAGCGCTAGCATGCGTTTAATGGATACAATTAGGCTCGCCAGAATAAGACCAGCAATCACGACACAAAGGAATAGCTGCCATTGAGCAGTAGACCAAAAACGAGCGTTAACTTCATTGAACCCGATACCAGTGCCGACAACCCAACCCCAATGTGGCGTTTTCTCTGCAATAGACAGTTTTTCTTCAATCGTTCCATCTGGCAGTTTTTGTGTCCAGGTGTACTCAATGATCTCGCCAGTACGATTACCAAGTACTCTTTGGATTAGCTGCCCAACACTATTGCCGTCGCCATCTTTAAAGTCGTTAAAACTGGTTCCGTGCAGTTGAGGATCTAATGGTGTCGCGATAAACGTCATGTTCTCATCGGCTACGTAAACATATTCATTATCTTTATAGATGTTGTTGCGTAGAAGGCGAGTAGCTAGTTGCTTGGCTTGCTCTTCTTCTAGTGTGCCATCAATCGCCATTTTTTCGACTTCAGTAAGAATGCTGTATGCGCTCTTAAACAGCTCTGTTACGCGAGCTTTGTTGTCCATGTTGCTAGCAACTCTTAAGGTCCATAAGCCTGTAGCCGTCAGTGCTAGCAGGGCGATCAAGATGATGCCCGATAATAAGTAAGCTTGCGTTTTTAGTTTCATATTTCCCCGCGCAGCGATTCAATAATTAGTATTAGGTATAATTCATCGAATCTTAATCTAAGTGGTGTAAGGCAGATATTAGAAAGACATCAAAGTATGATAGGGATTAAATTTTCGAAGAAAAAAAAGTAACAGGACTTGGTTCTATTTGTTTTAATGTGAATATTAGCGGGTCATGAACTTTATAAGGCTTTGGTTCTGTTGTAGTGGATATGCTTTATAGAACTTAGAATCAACTGCTGTAGTAAGAGTACTAAAAGGAGATAACTCAATTTATCGAGACTGATTAAGAGTTAGTGAGGAGCTGATGTGTATATTGAATAGAGTTTGTTTTTGTTCAAACGAAAAAAAGCCAAGTCTTTCGACTTGGCTTTCTTGAATGTGGCTCCCCTTGCAAGACTTGAACTTGCGACATACGGATTAACAGTCCGCCGTTCTACCAACTGAACTAAAGGGGAATTATTTGTGTCAACATCAGGTCTATAAAGACCATTATTTGTTAAGCACCAAATAATGGTGCCTCGAGGCGGAATCGAACCACCGACACGCGGATTTTCAATCCGCTGCTCTACCGACTGAGCTATCGAGGCAAAAGAATGGTGCCGACTACCGGAGTCGAACTGGTGACCTACTGATTACAAGTCAGTTGCTCTACCTACTGAGCTAAGTCGGCACACTAAATTCTTTGCTTAAAGAGTTAAACTCTTCAATTAAAACCTCATATAAAATGAAGTCCTTTAAAAATGGCTCCCCTTGCAAGACTTGAACTTGCGACATACGGATTAACAGTCCGCCGTTCTACCAACTGAACTAAAGGGGAATTACTTGTCTCAACATCAGGTCTATAAAGACCATTATTTGTTAAGTACCAAATAATGGTGCCTCGA
>NZ_JBFRPK010000020.1:0-75349 GCF_041471965.1 Vibrio sp. 10N.261.51.A3 | reverse complement strand
GTCGGCACACTAAATTCTTTATGCTTTTGTCCGTGTTGTTACTCCCTGTTAAAGAGTGTTGACACCAACAAATCAAATTGTGGTGCCCGGAGGCGGAATCGAACCACCGACACGAGGATTTTCAATCCTCTGCTCTACCGACTGAGCTATCCGGGCAACGGAGCGCTATTAAACGGATTTTCTGCATAACCGTCAACTCCTTTTTTGAAAATAATTAAAAAAACCGTTCGTTCGTTGTTTTTTTATTCAAAAGTGAGGGTTATGTTTTACCTTGGTTAAATTCTTTTTTGAATTGCGTTACTTTTTCGAGGTATCGGCGCGACTCTTTATTTGGATGCTTCTTGGTAAGCGCCCAGTAGGCTTGGCTCGGTTGCAGCGAGTTTAAGTCTTGCATTGCTCGCTTTCTGTCCTTACTGAAGGTATTGAGTACGCCACCAGTACCGCCGTTATAGGCTGAAATCATACTGTATTCAAGCGTTAATGGGTTTTTTACGTCTTTCAAATAACGATTTTTAAGGATGTAAAAGTATGCGGTGCCAGCATCAATGTTGTTTTCTGGATTGAATAAGTACTCAGGGCTTGGTTCACCAGGTTTCTTTTTGACGTGTTCAAATACATCTCGACCAGCGGTTTTAGGTACCACCTGCATAAGACCATAAGCATTAGCCCAGCTTACGGCGTACGGGTTGAAGCTACTCTCTGTCTTGATGATAGCGTAGATTAAATCTTCAGGGATGTCATAACGCTGAGACGCTCGTCGAACGATGTCGGCATATTGATAACTACGCTGGCTAGCGTGGTCGGCCACCATTGGGATTTCAACGTAGTAGGCTTTTTTAAAGTCGACTTCTTTGGTTTTTAGGTTATTCGCGATCAGGTAATCCGCAAACTGGTTCGCTCGCCAAGTCCATTGAATGGGCTTTTTTTCTTGGTCTACGACCTGATTATAGAGGAAAGGTTTGCCTTCTAGCTTGATGCTTTTAGAAGAGAATAGATCGACATGCGCCGGATCATCTGGCGTCAAAAGGGTCGTCATGATCGCATTTTTGAGGTGTTTTTTCGGTTCGGTAGAGGAAACCGTTTCCACCGTTATCAGGCCTTGGCTAAAATTCACTTCTGAACGACTTAAGTAATTATCTATGTATTTCACATAGTTACTCTTACCTGCTATCTTGATTTCACTGCTACCCCAACGTTTTTGAATGTTGCCTGAAAAGCTATCTATTAATGAATCTAGCGCCCCGGTATCTTTTTCAAATTGTCCGGGTAGCTCAGCTAAATTCTTCACAAACCGGTTGGTTGGCTCGTAATTGACATCATAAATGCTTTCGACAAATTCACGGCTGCAGCCAGTTAATAACATGGCTGTTAGGAAGTAACTTAGCTTTTTCATAGTTCCTCATACAAAAATGACATCGCAGCGTTAACCATGATGTCATTAAAAATTGCTTAAATAAATGTCTTATTCGCTTGGTGGAGTATAGCCATCAATTACGACATCTTTACCTTCAAAAAGGAAGTTAACCATCTCAGTTTCAAGAAGTTTACGATGCTCAGGATCCATCATGTTTAGCTTCTTTTCATTGATAAGCATAGTTTGCTTGCTTTGCCATTGTCCCCAAGCTTCTTTAGACACGTTGTCAAAGATACGCTTACCTAAGTCACCTGGGTAAAGTTGAAAATCTAGGCCTTCAGCATCTTTTTGAAGGCGAGCACAAAATACAGTGCGGCTCATAGTGGTTCCTCTTATCGCGTTCGTTGATTCAAACGTCGTCGTTCAGTTCAAAGGGTAGGCTCTCAATAAGCTGCTTTACAGGAGCGGCTAGGCCAATTTCTTCCGGTTTTGATAAGTTATACCAGAGACCTTTAGCCCCTTCCATTATCAAATCTGGTTGTTTATCTAATTTCACTAATACTGGCGTGATATCTAAGTGGTAGTGGCTGAAAGTGTGTCTAAACGCAATCATGGTCTTGATCGAATTGGCTTGAGTGTCTTTGATCGAACGAAGATCTAGTTGATGTTCGATCTCTGCGTTTTCATTTTGAGGGAAACAAAACAATCCGCCCCAGATACCAGATTGAGGGCGCTGTTCGAGCCACACTTGGTTGTCGTGATACAGAATCACAAACCATGTGTCTTTTACTGGCTTTTCTTTCTTAGGCTTTTTGCCAGGGAAGTCGAGCTGTCTATCGAGCTTCTTGGCCTCACACATGCTTTCAATCGGGCACAAGGTGCACTTAGGCTTGCTACGGGTACAAACCATGGCACCCATGTCCATCATTGCTTGGTTGTACTTATCGACATCTTTGTTCGGAGTATGTGCTTCGGCGTGTTCCCAAAGCTGGTTTTCGACTTTCTTTTGCCCCGGCCAACCTTCAACGGCAAAACTTCTCGCAAGCGTTCGTTTTACATTGCCATCAAGAATCGCATGAGGAAGTTTATGAACCGATGATAAGACGGCTGCTGCTGTTGAGCGACCAATCCCCGGTAGCGCGTTCATCTCTTCGATAGAAAGCGGAAATTCACCACCATATTGCTCAGCAACGATCTTGGCTGCTTTATGTAGATTGCGAGCTCGTGCGTAGTAACCAAGCCCTGTCCATAAGTGCAGAACCTCATCTTGTTCGGCGTTCGCTAGGTCGATAACCGTTGGAAAGCGTTCTAAGAATCGTTGGTAGTATGGAATCACCGTGGCGACTTGAGTCTGCTGAAGCATGATTTCAGATAGCCAAACGGTGTAGGCGGTTTTGTTTTGTTGCCAAGGTAATTCTTTACGCCCGTAGGCGTCATACCACTTTAATATGGCGGTTGCGAAAGGAGTCACGACATGCTCTATGCTTTGCTATTATTAGAAGCGAAATTGCACCACACTTAACGTTGGATGTAAAACAGACAAATTGTGTGGGAATTTATCCACGGAAAGACTTGCACCGAAGGCAATTCTTTGGATAATCCCCGCTTTGATTAATCAATGTGCAGGCAAAAATCAATGAGTGAAGTGACCACTAACGAATATACTGAAGACGGCAAACTGGTTCGTAAGATCCGTAGTTTTGTTCGCCGCGAAGGCCGCTTAACAAAAGGCCAAGAAAACGCGATGAATGAATGTTGGCCAACAATGGGTATCGACTACAACCCAGAGCTTCTTAACTGGAAAGAAGTATTTGGCAACGATAACCCAGTTGTACTAGAAATTGGCTTCGGTATGGGTGCATCACTGGTTGAAATGGCAAAGAACGCACCTGAGAAAAACTTCTTAGGTATTGAAGTTCACAGCCCAGGTGTTGGTGCTTGTTTAGGTACAGCGCGTGATGCTGGCGTAACTAACCTGCGTGTAATGTGTCACGATGCAGTAGAAGTATTTGAACACATGATTCCAGATAGCAGCCTGCATACACTGCAACTGTTCTTCCCTGACCCATGGCATAAAGCTCGTCACCACAAACGTCGTATCGTTAAGGCTGAGTTTGCAGAAATGGTTCGCGGTAAGCTTCAACTTGATACTGGTATTTTCCACATGGCAACAGACTGGGAAAACTACGCAGAGCACATGATTGAAGTGATGAACGTTGCTCCAGGCTTCGAGAATATCGCTGAAGATGGTGATTACATTCCTCGCCCAGATGAGCGTCCACTGACTAAATTTGAAGCTCGTGGCCACCGTCTTGGTCATGGTGTTTGGGATATTAAGTACAAGCGTACTAAGTAATTCTCGAGCACAACAAGTGAAGGTAAACCTGCTTTAGGTTAAACCTTACACTTTGTGGGATTGATTAAAGCCAACATTATTGTAATGTTGGCTTTTTTGTCCTTAGGCTTTTATTGCAATAAAGGTTTAAGGACAGAAAGTAATGTTAGAACCCTACAAAAATAACAATATAGAAGTAAGCACACATGAAACCAACTCAAGCTATTTTGGCCGAGATTTTAGACGAAGTTCGTCCCCTAATTGGTCAGGGAAAGGTTGCCGATTATATCCCTGCATTGGCTCGCGTATCGAACCAGAAACTGGCGATCGCGGTATACACCAATGAAGGCGAGGTGATTAAAGCAGGCGATGCTGAAGAAGCATTTTCTGTGCAATCTATCTCTAAAGCCTTGAGCCTTACGCTAGCTATGGTGCTATATAAGCCTGAAGAGATTTGGCAACGTGTTGGCAAAGAGCCTTCTGGTCAAGCCTTTAACTCGATGATTCAGCTTGAGATGGAGCAGGGGATTCCCCGTAACCCGTTTATCAACGCGGGTGCTATTGTCGTAGCGGATCTATTACAAAGCCGCTTGTCTGCACCTAGGCACCGCTTGTTAGAGTTTGTGCGTCAGTTATCGGGTGATACTCATATTGTGTATGACAAGGTGGTAGCGGCTTCAGAAATGATGCACAGCGATCGTAATGCGGCTATCGCTTACTTGATGCGTTCATTTGGTAACTTTGAAAATGATGTTATCCCTGTTCTGAATAACTACTTTCATGCCTGTGCGCTTAAAATGACGTGTGTAGATTTGGCAAAAACCTTCAGCTACTTGGCAAACAAAGGCGTGTCGGTTCAAACCAAGAAAGAGATCATCACGCCAGTCCAAACCAAGCAGTTGAATGCTCTGCTTGCGACATGTGGTTTGTACGATGGGGCCGGCGAGTTTGCCTACCGTGTTGGTATGCCAGGAAAATCGGGCGTCGGCGGCGGTATTATTGCCATTGTTCCGGGGGAGATGACAATCGCAGTGTGGTCGCCAGAGCTTGATCCTTCTGGTAACTCGCTCGCAGGCACTAAGGCTCTAGAGTTGCTTTCAGAGCGAATTGGTCGTTCTATTTTCTAAGAGAAAGATGCGAGCACGGACTTCGTCCTATAGAACGCTTCGCTCCGAGAGAGGGCTATAAAAAAAAGGGTTGACCCTAAAGCCAACCCTTACGCAAGACTTCTCGAATCTCTAGCTATTCGTCTTCTTCTGCCATGAAGGCTTCCAGCAAATCGTTGAGGAATAGCTTCCCTTTTTCTGTGATCTGCCAGTGCGTGTCGGTTTCATTCAAGTAACCTAGCTCTTTTGCCCATTCAATCGTTTCTTGAATCGAGTCGAAGCCAAGCCCAGTCGTATCGATGAAATCTTGTTTTGGACACGCTTCCATTAGCCTGAAGCGATTCATGAAAAATTCAAAAGGGCGGTCTTCATTAGTGACTTCAAGTTCATCTGACAGATAGGGCTTCACTAAATTCTGATACGCTGCTAGGTAGCCTCTAGGGTGTTTAACCTTAGTGGTTCGAACAATACGTCCATCTGCAAAGCTCAGCTTGCCATGAGAGCCACAGCCAATACCTAGGTAGTCACCAAAGCGCCAGTAGTTGAGATTATGCTGACACTGATATCCCGGCTTGCTGTAGCCTGAAATTTCGTACTGCACATACCCTGCGTCTGCGAGCTTCTTATGACCCAAGTCGAAGATATCCCAAAGGTCATCATCGTCAGGCAGTTTGGGCGTTTTGTAATAGAACATGGTGTTAGGTTCTATTGTTAGCTGATACCAAGACAAATGTGGAGGGTCGAGCTCGATCGCTTTGTCTAGATCAGCCAAGGCCTGATCAATGCTTTGATCCGGTAAGCCGTGCATTAGATCTAGGTTGAAGCTATTTAATCCAATCTTATGCGCTAAGTGAGCTGCGTTGACCGCTTCATCTTGACCATGAATACGCCCAAGCCTTTCCAGTTTCTCTTGCTCAAAACTTTGTACGCCTACCGAGATTCGACTCACCCCTGCCTTTTGGTAACCAGCAAAACGCTCAGCTTCGATAGTTCCCGGGTTGGCTTCCATGGTGATTTCTATTTCAGGTTTGAACGGGATACGCTGTTCAATGCCTTGTAGCAATCGGCCAATTCCTTCAGGAGAAAACAGGCTTGGGGTTCCGCCACCAATAAAGATCGAATGTAGCGGACGAGGCATACCATCGAGCTGATATTTTTCAATGTCAGTATCGAGATCCTCAAGTAGTGCATCGATGTACTCTTTTTCTGGGATCTCGGCTTTGAGAGCGTGAGAGTTAAAATCACAATACGGACACTTTTGTACACACCATGGGATGTGGACATAAAGGCTAAGTGCGGGTGGAATTAGCGCTGTATTGTGCATTACAGAGCTTGCTCTTTGAGAGTCTTAAATAATGACGCGAGGGCTTTACCACGGTGTGATAGTTGCTTTTTACGCGACGATTCAAGCTCTGCTGAGGCGCAGTTATCTTCTGGCACAAAGAATACAGGATCGTAGCCAAAGCCATTCTCACCGTGTTCTTCAGTCAGAATACGACCTTCCCATTTACCGTGACACACCAATGGTGTTGGATCGTTTTCGTGACGTATTAGAACCAACACACAGTGGAAACGAGCGGTACGTTTTTCAACGTCGACACCTTGCATAGCATCTAAAAGCTTTTCGATGTTTTGCTTATCAGTCGCCCCTTCACCTGAGTAACGCGCTGAATAGATACCGGGTGCACCATTAAGGTAATCAACTTCTAAGCCAGAATCGTCAGCAATGGCTGGTAGCCCCGTCTCTTTCGCAGCGTGGCGAGCTTTGATGATGGCATTTTCAATGAAAGTTGTTCCCGTTTCAGCGACTTCTGAAACGTTAAACTCACTTTGCGCGACAACGTCAAAACCAAACTCAGACAGAATATCTGCCATCTCGCGAACTTTACCTTGGTTGCCTGTTGCTAAAACAATCTTACTCATGGGAATGTAGCTCTAAATAAGTTAATAAATGAAAAGTAAGGTTTGAGCTTACTCTTCTATATAGAATTTCTGTGTGAAACGCAGTGGACCAGTGCCTTTTAGGCCTGCGTTCACATCGATGTCGAAGGTGATGTTTTCTTCGTGAGTTACGGGGAACTCAGCAAGGTAATAAATCGCATCGCCTTCTTTGATTTCTCGAAACTTCAAAGTACGGGTGTTTCCAACGAGGTTCTTCGCTGTTCCCGTAATTTTAGCCGTTGTCGCAGGCTTGCCTAGAGAAGCCTTGTCTAACACGCTGATGTTGAGGATTGCTGAGTATCCATTTCGCTTAAGTTTGTATTGCTTAGCGACTTGCGAAGTTAAGAACGTGGAATTAAAAGCCGAGTAATGAACCTCGACATCCTTAATGTTCTTAAATTGCCCTGCTGAGCTTGGTAAGGCAACAAGAGCGGTGAGTAGTGCTGTTATCCATAAACGCATAATGACTCCAATAAATAGCAAAAAGCCATCATAGGATGGCTTTGACTTCAGTTGGGATTTGGCTTGGCGAGCATATTCGAACTTGCTTGTGCCTACCGAGATCTCCCTTTTCTATCTTAATTTGCCCTTTTGCGACCTTAAACTGTTTCGCGAGGTATTTCGCTAAATGGGCATTGGCTTTGCCATCAACCGGTGGTGCAGTAATGGCAATTTTCAGTTCCTGACCGTGCAAGCCGACAATTTTGTCTCGGCTTGCTTTGGGTTGGATATAGAGCCTAAGAAGAATATCGTCTTCCTCGGCCCAAACCGCTTTTGGCATCGTCAAAGTACCTGATGTTTGTACTTGAATTATAGCTGATACCAAATAGGGCCAATCATGTCGCCCATTAGGAAGTTCGCAAATTGCAGAACAATGAACAGAACCAGTACGCTTAGGTCGAAACCACCCATGTCCGGAAGGATACGGCGGATAGGCACTAGCATTGGTTCAGTCAGTTGATGGAATACGTACTCGATTGGACTACGACCTTGGCTTACCCAGCTAAGGATTGCACGGATAAGTAGAACCCAGAAGATCAAACCACCCGCCGCTTTTAGCAAAGATAGTGCACCAAAGATCAGGAAGCTGATATCGAAAACGGCAGCGCCGCCAGAGATAATCAGGTTTAGAGCAACGAACTTAAGTACACACAGCACATAAGCGAAAACAACGGTCGCTAGATCAAGGCTGCCGATTGATGGAATAACTCGGCGTAGTGGGGCAACAACCGGTTGTGTCGCTTTTACGATGAATTGTGAGAATGGGTTGTAGAAATCTGCACGTGATGCTTGTAGCCAGATACGCAAGATCACAACCATGATGTAAAGATCAAAAACGGTCGAGATCAGAAAGCTCATCGAGTTCATATTGTTTCCTTTTTCGGATTTACTTGTCGCTTAGATATAACCAGAGCGGCAAAATGCTTGTTTACCTTGATTGGTACTAAAACAGTTTTTCCATCTCTTCAGCTCGAGCAACCGCCGCTTGCATGGCTTTTGCTACGATGTCTGATAGTTGATGTTCGTTAAACGTGCGTAGTGCTTCTGCGGTCGTGCCGCCTTTGGATGTCACTTGTTCACGCAGTGTTGATAATTCAGTATCTTGGTTTGCTACCACCATCTCTGCCGCGCCTAATGCAGACTGCTGCACTAGCTTACGAGCGGTTTCTTGGTCAAAACCTTGCTTGATTGCTTCAGCTTGCATCGCTTCCATAAACAGGAAGAAGTAAGCCGGAGCGCTACCCGCCGCCGCAATGATGTTGTTGATTCCAGACTCTTGTTCAACCCAACTTACTTCACCAACAGCTTGCATCAGCTGAGAAGCAAAGTCTTTATCATCTTGGCTGACAGTTGCATCGGCATAAAGACCACTCATCCCTTTACCAAGCAGTGATGGCGTGTTTGGCATCACACGAACAAGGTTCAGTTGGCAGTTTAACATCTCATTAAGTCGATTCGCATTAATACCCGCGGCAATTGAGATAACCAGTTTGTTGCTGAAGTCGATATCTTGTAAGGGTTTACATACATCAGCCATCATTTGTGGCTTCACGGATAACACAACAACGTCTGCTTTTTCAGCTGCTGCAATATTATCGCTGGTGGTATTGATGCCGTATTCTTGTTCTAACGGCAGCCTTCTGGTTTCTGAAGGTGCTGTCGCAGTAATCTTTTGCGCTGGGTAACCACTAGCAACTAAGCCAGCTACAATTGAGCGAACCATGTTTCCCGCCCCAATAAAGGCGATGTTCTTATGTACCATATATAAAATCCTGAGCGTGTCGCTGCGCGGATAAGGCGAAGCGGTATCAATACTTGTACTTGTCGTTACTTACTACGGCTATTTCGCGTAATCACGAGCGCCGAAAATAGCTGTTCCAATACGAACCATTGTGCTGCCAGCCTCAACTGCTGCATCCATATCACCACTCATCCCCATCGAAAGGGTATCAATGTCTGAATACTTCGCGGAGAGCTTATCTTTAAGCTCTGCCAGTTGAGAGAATGCATTAAGCTGAGATTGATAGTCAGAGACGTTTGCAGGAATTGACATCAATCCTCTTAAAGTGAGGTTAGGGAGCGACGAAATCAACTCCGCCAGTGCAAAAACTGTCTCTTCAGAAGTACCAGACTTGGACTCTTCACCACTGGTGTTTACCTGAATCAACACCTGTAGAGGTGGAAGTTCGCTTGGACGTTGATCGTTAAGCCTTTGCGCAATCTTATCGCGATCGATGGAATGTACCCATTGGAAGCTTTCCGCAATTGGACGAGTTTTATTGGACTGAATTGGACCAATAAAGTGCCACTCTAAATTTAGGTTAGAATGTTGTTCTGAAAAGTGTTTTACTTTATCAACACCTTCTTGAACATAGTTTTCACCAAAGGCAACTTGGCCTCCGAGTGCGGCTTCTAGAATCGCATCAATAGGTTTAGTTTTGCTGACGGCTAAAAGTTGCACGGACTCTGGAGCTCGTCCGCACTTTTGCTCAGCACTACGAATCTGTGAGGTGATTTGTTCGATATTTTGTTGAATACTACTCATAGCTGACTTTACTTAAGGGAAAATAAATGGATATCACTGAGTTACTAGATTTTAGTGTAAAGCATAACGCGTCAGATCTACATCTTTCTGCGGGTGTATCTCCAATGGTACGTATAGATGGTGAAGTAAGGAAGCTTGGAATCCCAGCTTTGAGTCATGCTGATGTGCATCGTTTGGTTTTTGAGATCATGAGCGATTCACAACGCGGCGAGTTTGAAGAAAAACTGGAAGTCGACTTCTCTTTTGAATTACCCAATGTTGGTCGCTTTCGTGTTAATGCGTTTAACCAAGCCCGTGGCTGCTCAGCTGTCTTTCGAACTATCCCTGTCGAAATCCCGACTTTAGATCAGTTAGGTGCACCTGAGATCTTCGAAAGGATTGCTAACTACGAAAAAGGGTTAGTGCTCGTCACTGGTCCAACTGGCTCTGGTAAATCAACGACTCTTGCGGCGATGGTTGATTACGTAAATCGCAACCACAATAAGCATATTCTGACGATTGAAGACCCGATTGAATTCGTTCACACCAATAATAAATGCCTAGTCAACCAGCGTGAAGTTCACCGTGATACCCACAGTTTTAAAGCGGCACTGCGCAGTGCCTTACGTGAAGACCCAGACGTGATTCTGGTTGGTGAACTTCGTGACCAAGAGACGATTAGCTTAGCGTTAACCGCAGCAGAAACGGGTCACTTGGTCTTTGGTACTCTGCACACCAGTTCTGCGGCTAAAACGATCGACCGTATTATCGATGTGTTCCCAGGTAGCGATAAAGATATGGTTCGTTCGATGTTGTCTGAATCACTGCGCTCGGTGATAGCCCAGAAGCTGCTAAAGCGTGTTGGTGGTGGTCGTGTGGCGTGTCATGAAATCATGATGGCAACACCTGCGATCAGAAACTTGATTCGTGAAGATAAGGTTGCGCAGATGTACTCGATCATTCAAACGGGCGCAGCGCACGGCATGCAGACCATGGAACAAAATGCGAAGCAGCTGATGGCGCAGGGCTTGGTTGATTCGGAAGAGGTCGAGAAAAAGATCGAAATTGAAACCTCAATGTTTTAATCAAGGTGGACACAATGGAATTGAATCAAATCCTTGAGGGAATGCTTTCTCAAAAGGCATCGGATCTTTATATCACGGTTGATGCGCCAATCCTTTTTCGTGTGGATGGTGAATTACGCCCCCAAGGAGAGAAGCTGAATGCGGCTCAAGTTGCTCAATTACTTGATGCGATGATGGAACAAGACCGACGTGATGAATATCAGCAAACGCGTGAGGCTAATTTTGCGATTGTGCGTGACTTTGGTCGTTTTCGTGTCAGTGCATTCTTTCAGCGAGAGCTACCTGGAGCGGTCATTCGACGTATCGAGACTAACATCCCAACCTTTGAGCAACTAAAGCTTCCTGATGTACTACAGGACCTATCAATAGCTAAGCGCGGACTTGTGCTGGTGGTTGGTGCGACAGGCTCTGGTAAATCGACCTCAATGGCTGCAATGACAGGCTATCGCAACACCAATCGCTCGGGACATATCTTGACGGTTGAAGACCCTATTGAATTTGTGCACGAACATAAAAAGTGCATCGTGACGCAGCGTGAGGTCGGGCTCGACACCGAGAGTTACGAAGTCGCGCTTAAGAACTCGCTACGCCAAGCACCAGACATGATCTTGATTGGCGAAATCCGTAGCCGTGAGACCATGGAATACGCGATGACCTTTGCTGAAACGGGTCACTTGTGTATGGCAACCTTGCACGCCAATAACGCTAACCAAGCGCTAGAGCGTATTCTTCATTTGGTGCCGAAAGAGCAGAAAGAACAGTTCTTGTTTGACCTATCGATGAACCTGCGTGGTGTCGTCGCTCAGCAACTCATTCGCGACAAGAATGGCAGCGGGCGTCATGGTGTATTCGAGATTCTGCTGAATAGCCCTCGTGTTTCTGACTTGATTCGTCGTGGTGAACTACACGAACTGAAAGCAACCATGGCTAAATCGAAAGAGATAGGTATGCAGACCTTTGACCAAGCTTTGTATGATTTAGTGATAGCAGGCAAGATCAGCGAAGAGGATGCGTTCCACAGTGCCGATTCTGCTAATGACTTGCGCTTAATGCTCAAAACTAGACGTGGTGATGACGACTACGGAACTGGGGCGTTGGCTGGTGTGAAGATAGATATGGGGTGATAAAAAACGCCTGATTTGATTCTAGGTTAAAATCAGGCGTTCATCATATTCATCGTTCGACTGCGTCTGTATTATCAACGCTTCTTGTTCTTAGGCTCGCTGATTACGTCTGCGTCAGTCGAAGTATGATTCATATAACCTGCATTATTGGAGCTTGTCGAACTGCATGCTGATATTGCTAGAGCTACGAAGATTGCTAGAAAAATTTTCATGTGAACTCCCACTTACCTAATAATGAATTGCTTCGACATTACGTCGTAATATCATTATAGGATCACAAAGGAGTTTAATCTTTGAGCTCTTAATTTTCGTTATGAATATTGTGCTTCAAACCAGCTCTCTAAAATGACGACTGCAGACTGGTTATCGACATTACCTTTACTTAGTGCTTTGTAGCCGCCCATTTCAAAAAGGTCGGCCCTTGCTTCTGTCGTAGAAAGTCTTTCATCATGCAGTTCAACATCGACACCAAAGCGCCCTTTTAGGCGATTGGCAAACTTCTTCGCCCTTGGTGTAATCGCGGCTAGATCTTTACCATGAAGATCGGTAGGAAGACCAACCACGATAAGATTCGGCTGCCACTCCTTAATTTGCTTTTCGATATCGTCCCAATTTGGGATGCCATCTTTGGCTTTAAAAGCTTTTAGAGGGCTTGCGGTGCCCGTGATTTCTTGTCCTATCGCACTACCGATACTTTTTGTACCGTAGTCAAATGCCATAATTGTTCGTGACATGGGGTTTCCAAATTTATCTGTGTTTGAGAGTGTCTGTTTATTTTACTTAGTTGATTTGAGCTAGGCGTGACCAGCGTCTGCTGAAAGCTGAGCTGCATTAATGCCTAACATCTGTACAGCGACTTTCCAGCGGTCAGAAATCGGTGTATCGAAGATGACCTTCGGATCGGCTTCAACGGTTAACCATGAGTTCTCGGTCAGCTCTGTTTCCAGTTGTCCGGGTTCCCATCCTGCATACCCAAGTGCGACTAAATAATTCATCGGCTCATCTTCTGTGCCCAACACCATCAAGATATCTTTTGAGGTTGTCACTGAGATTTGATCCGTCATGCTGATACTGGATTGATAGTTGCCTTTAGGTTTGTGCAAAATAAACCCACGGTCTTCTGCGACCGGTCCACCATTCAATACAGGCTTATCAAGACTTGCTTGGTTGGGTTTTGGCTGATCAGAATCAACCTCAACTTGCTTAAGCATGCTACCGACAGTGACATCAATAGGGGCGTTGATCATCAAACCCATCGCGCCTTCGTCATTGTGCTCACAAAGGTAAATCACCGAATTTTGAAAGTATGGGTCTTTCATTCCGGGCATAGCAACCAGAAAGTGGTTCGTTAAATTCATAGAGCCTCCTGCCAGTGTGTTCCCAGTAAAGGAAAAAGAGCGGCGTAAAGCCGCTCATTGTTCTTTGCCTAGATATTTCTGTGTTTTCGAATAGCTAAGGCTTTCTTTAGTTTAGGCTATTTAGCGTTAACGCGACGCTCAATTGCATCCATTAATTTACCTGTAACTGAAATATCAAAAGCGGCTTCAATTTCACGGATACAAGTAGGGCTAGTCACGTTAATTTCAGTCAGCTTGTCGCCGATAACATCAAGCCCAACAAAGATTAAGCCTTTCTCTTTCAGTGCTGGAGCAACTGCTCTTGCGATAGCCCAGTCTGTTTCACTTAGAGGACGAGCTTCACCTGTACCGCCAGCAGCAAGGTTACCTCGAGTTTCCCCTTTTGCAGGAATACGCGCTAGACAGTAAGGCATTGGCTCACCGTCAACCACAAGAATACGCTTATCACCATTGCTGATGTCTGGAACAAAAGTTTGTGCCATTGCGTAGTTCTGACCGTGGTTGGTCAAGGTTTCAATAATAACTGATACGTTTGGATCGCCTTCTTTCACACGGAAGATAGACGCGCCGCCCATGCCATCAAGTGGTTTTAGAATCACGTCGCCGTGTTCTTCTCGGAACGCTTTAATTTTTTCAGCTTTACGAGTCACGATGGTGGTCGGTGTCAGTTCAGGGAACCATGCCGTGAACAACTTCTCGTTACAGTCACGTAGGCTTTGTGGTTTGTTGACGATCAGTGCGCCGTTCTCTTCAGCACGCTCAAGAATGTAAGTTGCGTAGATGTACTCAGTATCAAACGGAGGATCTTTACGCATTAGTACCGCATCTAAATCGGATAGCGCGATAGTCTGTTCTGATTTGAACTCGTACCAACCGTTTGGATCTTCTTTTAGTTCAACAACCTTAGTGTCAGCAATGGCTACGCCTTGATCTAAATGTAGATCATCCATTTCCATGTAATGGATTTCGTAACCACGACGCTGAGCTTCAAGCATCATGGCAAAGCTAGAGTCTTTTTTGATGTTAATGGATGAAATTGGATCCATTACGATGCCAAGTTTGATCATTTTTTTCTCCTAGCCTAGATCGCCAAAACGGACTTGTAAGGCAGTAATTGCGGTTAGAGCTGCTGTTTCGGTACGAAGTACACGTGGGCCGAGTAGCGTCTCTTCAAATTTGTATTGTTCTGTCATGCCGATTTCTTCAGCCGACAAGCCACCTTCAGGGCCGATCAATAGGCGTACCTTACTGATAGGTTCTGGAAGGGTATTAATTGAGTATTTTGCACGAGGATGTAAGTTCAGCTTTAATGCTTCACTCGGTTCGCTACACCACTCTTCAAGTTGCATGATAGGGCGAATGACTGGAACCGTATTGCGGCCACACTGTTCACACGCCGCGATAGCAATCTTTTGCCACTGTGCGAGTTTTTTCTCGAAGCGTTTTGTATCAAGCTTAACGCCACAGCGCTCTGAAATTAAAGGGGTAATGGTGTTCACACCAAGCTCAACCGATTTCTGAATCGTGAACTCCATTTTGTCGCCACGTGAAATCACTTGGCCTAAATGTAAGTCTAACGGAGATTCGCTGCTGCGTTCGATGCGTTCAGAAACATTAACGGTGACATTTTTCTTTGATACTTCGGCTATCGTCGCAGGGAATTCAGCGCCACTGCCATCAAATAGAAGGACTTCTTGGCCTTCTTTCATGCGAAGGACACGACCAACATGACCCGCGGCATCTTCGCCTAAAGCGAGTGAACCTAACTGATGAATGCGTTCTGGGTGATGAATACGAGGGATTCTCATGCTGGTAAACCTATAAATATGTTCATTTGGGTATTTTGTCTCTGCCTAACATGGATGCTTTTAGTTGAAAAAACAAGGGTAGAGCAAGAGTTTCAGGGGCAATTCTGAAACTCTTGTTTGAGATAGTTAGGAATGTTGATTGTACGAGCGACGTTATTTACAAGCAGGGTAAACAAATGGGTTGTGATTACCTTGGATGGCATAGATTCGCTCATCACGAGTACATTCCCACTTGTCGACAGGAAATTGCTTGTTCCACGCCATCATTAGGTTGGTTTGTTGCTTAGATAGTTTGAAACCATACTCTTGGCTCATGTAAAGGTAAGTACGCGCGATAGAGCCTTTTGCTCTGTCTGGCGGCATAACTTTACGCTGCTTGAAGTTGACCTGCATTTCACACTGACCATAGCTCACACCATCCATGCCATTCCACTGACTGAAGTTGTAGTTGGAGCGATCACCGTTAACCTCGCCAATGGCCGGAGTTAGGTTGTGAAGGTCGGCTTCCATGGATTTGAATATTTTGTCATTGCGAGTGCAGTTCTTGCGCCCACCATCTTGCCAACACTGACGCTGGTGGCCAAATTGCCAAGCTGGAACCACGTGTTCCCACTCAATTCGACTCGCCCGCTTTTGTTGTTTTCGGACTTGATAGCCACAGCCATCAAGGTCGGGAATGCCTTTCTTTTTGTCCTTCCATGTAATGTCACAGCCGCAATAAAATGAAGTCGGATGGTCGAGGTAAATCTTCACCGCTTCTCTTTTTGCTTTGGAAAATGAGCTCGGTGGTGCGGCGAGAACGCTTTGGGTTACCAGTAGGCCAAATGCTATTGTTAAGTAAAAAGATATAGGTAGGCCAAATGCTTTGAAGGTGAGTTTTTGCATAGAAAAAGACTGATAAAAGTATGATAAACATCAGTCTAGCACTCAAATGTTAGATCTCTCTATTAGATTTGTTCTACCGAGTAAATCAACCTGTCACTAGCTTAGTTGAGTTCCCGTGAAAGCTAAGGTTTGCTGGCACAATTGGCAGCGGTAGGTCGATTGATTCCGAAGTACTTTGTTGTGTCGTCTGATTGATAATGGGTAAGTGGTGCACTCACATCGATATTCAAAGGTTTTCCCTTGAACTGACGCGATTTCAAAGCTGTGAGTTGTTCTGGCTGGCACGTTGAATACTTTTTCCATCACGTATTTCCACTCGTTTCCGTGAGGCCTAACACGTCCGAAAACCTGATGCGTGATCAGGTGTGCGAGTTCATGTGGCACAACCTCGTTGATGAAGGCATCTTCATTTTCAGAAAATAGTACGTGGTTGAGCTTAATTTCGTTGAGCTGAAGGTAGGCCTTTCCCGCCGCTTTGCCTCTTAACTTGAAGGTGATAGTTGGGTGTGGAAATTCACGAGAGAAATGTTGATTTGCGATAGCTAGGCATTCGGCCAATTTCTTATTTGCTCGGTGTTGTTGCGGGGTGTAAGACAAACGTTGTTAACTCCAAATAAAAGGCCTCAGCGTTTAAACCAAGGCCTAATCATAACATTGCTTGTTGATCTAGCGATGCTTTACACGTGATGTTTTTTCTTAATGATCTCGTGATAAGCGTGCCATGTAGCATAGCCAAGTAGCGGCATGGTGACGATCATTCCGATGCCGTAGGTGGCAAAACCCACCAAAATACCGGCACAAATAATACTCGCCCAAACCACCATTGCAGGGATGTTCGATTTCACGGCATTAAAGCTAGTGAAAATCGCACTCATCACATCAACGCGTCTCTCCATCATTAACGGAATTGAAAATGCTGAGATGCTAAATATGAGGCTTGCGATAACAAAACCAATCACAGAACCCGTAATTAAGAAGGGAGCGAACTCAGCCAGTGGTGCGCCTTGCACTGAAGGGTAGAGCGCGTGCAATAACGCAGCGATACGCATCCAGAATATCATCGCAACCATCAATACGATCGCAAAGGCCCATTGGTGGGTGGAGTTGCGAGTGATGGCTTTCATCGAGTGCAGTAGGCTTGCGTTGTGGCCTTTTTCTCTTTCCCAAGCTGCGTCATACAAGCCCAGAGCAAGAAACGGCCCTATTAGCATGTACACGATCAGGCTTGGCATTACGACCAAGTGTGTTCCTTGCCATTGGACAAGCTGAACAATGGCGATTGCCGCTCCCATAAAGCACAAACCGTAGAATGCGCTGATTAATGGCATTCTTACTAAGTCATGCAGAGCAAGCGACAACCAATGAAAGGGTGCGGAAATACTGATTTGGTTACAAGGAATGGTGCGAGCGTAATCCTTATCGCTGACCTTGTGTTTTTTATCGTTCAGTTCGGATGGGTGCGCGGTACGAGGCATAGATCCCCCTAGTTAAATAACGTCCTAGTTATAATTCCATAAGGCTCATCGATGTGGCTTGTGTGAGAGTTATGGTGTTGAGCTAAATTGCTCTTTGTCATCCCAGTTTTTGTTCTAGCGTGCATTTAACGAGCGTTATCAGGCTGAATTAATTTAAGTTAAATGTGAGCTTGATCTCTTAGGAGTTACCTTAACTATTGTCAGTAGTGTTAGAAAACACAAATTATCAGCGGTTTTTTATACTAAGTGGTTAACGGTAAAGAAGGGCATTAGAGAAGAGAATGGCGAGTGAAAGTAAGGTAAGTACATAAAAATAAAGCCCTTACTAAGAAGTAAGGGCTTTAAAGAGACAAATCGCAGTGGCTAAATTATTTTAGGCCAGCGAAGTCCGCAAGGATTGCTGCTTTGTCAGTCGCTTCCCAAGGGAACTCTTCACGACCGAAGTGGCCGTATGCAGCAGTCTGCTTGTAGATAGGCTGAAGAAGGTTCAACATCTCTTGAAGACCGTATGGACGTAGGTCGAAGTTTTGACGAACTGCTTCAATGATAATTTCGTGAGCTACTTTTTCAGTACCAAACGTTTCAACCATGATAGATGTTGGATCAGCAACACCGATAGCGTAAGACAGTTGAATCTCACAACGGTCAGCCATGCCAGCAGCAACGATGTTTTTCGCAACGTAACGAGCCGCGTAAGCTGCAGAACGGTCAACTTTTGATGGATCTTTACCAGAGAATGCACCGCCACCGTGACGAGCTGCGCCGCCGTAGGTATCAACGATGATCTTACGACCTGTTAGACCACAGTCACCCATTGGGCCACCGATTACGAAACGGCCTGTTGGGTTGATGAAGAAGTTAGTGTCTTTGTTGATCCACTCAGCAGGAAGTACTGGTTTGATGATCTCTTCCATTACTGCTTCACGTAGATCCGGTGTTGTTACTGAATCGCAGTGTTGAGTCGAAAGAACAACAGCGTCGATACCAACGATTTTACCTTGGTCGTATTGGAACGTAACTTGAGATTTCGCATCAGGGCGAAGGAAGTCAAGTTTACCGCTCTTACGTACTTCAGCTTGCTTCTTAACAAGAAGGTGAGAGTAAGTAATTGGAGCCGGCATTAGGATTGGTGTTTCGTTAGTCGCGTAACCAAACATGATGCCTTGGTCGCCTGCGCCTTGCTCTTTAGGGTCTTCTTTATCAACACCTTGGTTGATGTCTGGAGACTGCTTACCAATTGTGTTTAGAACAGCACAAGAGTCAGCGTCAAAGCCCATATCAGAATGAACGTAACCAATTTCACGTACTGTTTCACGAGTGATTTCTTCGATATCAACCCATGCAGACGTTGTTACTTCACCGCCAACCATAACCATGCCGGTTTTAACGTAAGTCTCACAAGCAACACGTGCTTTTGGATCTTGTTCCAAGATGGCATCAAGAACAGCATCAGAGATTTGGTCTGCAATTTTATCTGGATGGCCTTCTGAAACAGATTCAGAAGTGAATAGGTGCTTAGCCATGAGAGCTCCACTTTTAGTTTTTGGTGTAAATAGTTTATGGCGTCGCAAGCTAGGAAGCGCGCCATTAAATACAGTATATTTTGTAGGTGTTTCTACATCTAGACGGCTATTCTAAATTCCAGCGGTCGAATTACAAGCTCTTTTTTATGATATGTCATAACTAATCGTTTGCGTATCGATTGAGATAAGCCACTGCCAAGTGATGTAAATGTTCGAAAATTGCGAAAAATGACCGTTAAAATGCCAGTAAAACGTTTGCAGTCGCAATAGTCGTTTGAGAGAATACCCGCGCTAATTAAAATGAAAACATTAGCACTATCTCTTTTTTAAATCGCTTATGTATCCAGGAGCAGACATGCCTTCTCGTAAAGATCTAGCCAATGCAATCCGCGCACTTAGCATGGACGGTGTTCAACAAGCAAATTCAGGCCACCCAGGCGCACCTATGGGTATGGCTGACATCGCTGAAGTTCTTTGGCGTGGCCACTTGAACCACAACCCAGCAAACCCAGAGTGGGCTGACCGCGACCGTTTTATCCTGTCTAACGGCCATGGTTCAATGTTGATTTACTCTCTGCTTCACCTTGCAGGCTACGAGCTTTCAATTGAAGATCTGAAAAACTTCCGTCAACTGCACTCTAAGACTCCTGGTCACCCAGAGTACGGTTACGCTCCTGGTATCGAGACAACGACGGGTCCTCTAGGTCAAGGCATCACTAACGCTGTTGGTATGGCAATGGCAGAGAAAGCACTGGCTGCACAGTTCAACAAAGAAGGCCACGACATCGTAGACCACTACACTTATGCATTCATGGGTGATGGCTGTCTGATGGAAGGTATCTCTCACGAAGCATGTTCACTAGCTGGTACGCTAGGTCTTGGTAAGCTAGTTGCTTTCTGGGATGACAACGGTATCTCTATCGATGGTGAAGTGGAAGGTTGGTTCTCTGACGATACTCCTAAGCGTTTTGAAGCATACGGCTGGCACGTAATCCCAGCAGTAGACGGTCACGATCCGGAAGCAATCAATGCAGCTATCGAAGCAGCTAAAGCAGACCCTCGTCCAACGCTTATCTGTACTAAAACTATCATCGGTTTTGGTTCTCCAAACAAAGCTGGTACGCACGACTGCCATGGCGCTCCACTAGGTGCTGATGAAATTACAGCAACTAAAGCAGCACTTGGTTGGGAACACGGTCCTTTCGAAATCCCAGCAGATATCGCAGCTGAGTGGAATGCGAAAGAAGCGGGCGCAGCAAAAGAAGCGGCGTGGAATGCTAAGTTTGACGCATACGCAGCGGCTTACCCAGAGCTAGCAGCAGAATTCAAACGTCGTACTAACGGTGAACTTCCAGCACAATGGGAAGAGAAAGCAAACGCAATCATTGCTGATCTTCAAGCTAACCCTGCAAACATTGCTTCACGTAAAGCATCTCAAAATGCTCTAGAAGCGTTTGGTCAAATGCTTCCAGAATTCATGGGCGGCTCTGCTGACCTAGCGCCTTCCAACCTAACTATGTGGTCTGGTTCTAAGTCTCTTGAAGCAACTGACTTCTCTGGTAACTACATCCACTACGGTGTACGTGAATTCGGTATGACGGCTATCATGAACGGCATCGCTCTGCACGGTGGTTTCGTACCATACGGCGCAACGTTCCTAATGTTCATGGAATACGCGCGTAACGCAATGCGTATGGCTGCTCTGATGAAAGTTCAGAACATCCAAGTTTACACGCACGACTCTATCGGCTTAGGCGAAGATGGTCCTACTCACCAACCGGTTGAACAGATCGCTTCTCTACGTCTAACGCCAAACATGAGCACATGGCGCCCATGTGACCAAGTTGAGTCTGCTGTTGCTTGGAAACTGGCTATTGAGCGTAAAGATGGTCCTTCATCTTTAATCTTCTCTCGTCAAAACCTTGCACAACAAGATCGTAATGCTGAGCAAGTAGCTAACATCGCTAAGGGTGGTTACATCCTGAAAGATTGTGAAGGCAAGCCTGAGCTAATCATCATTGCAACAGGTTCTGAAGTTGAGCTTGCTGTTGAAGCTGCTGCACAGTTAACCGCTGAAGGTAAAGCAGTACGCGTAGTATCTATGCCTGCAACTGACGCGTTCGACAAGCAAGATGCTGAATACCGTGAGTCTGTACTTCCATCTGACGTTACTGCTCGTATCGCAGTAGAAGCTGGCATCGCTGACTTCTGGTACAAGTACGTTGGTTTCGGTGGCAAGATCATCGGTATGACAACGTTCGGCGAATCTGCACCAGCAGGCGAGCTATTCAAGATGTTCGGTTTCACTACTGAAAACGTAGTAAACACCGCGAAAGAGCTTCTTGCTTAATCATTGATTGCTAGCTTAGTGCTAACAATGAAATGAATAAAAAAACCGAGCGCTGAGCTCGGTTTTTTGTCTCTGGGATTTGTTTCTCCTAGACTCATCTCTATAAGCAACAGATCAATCTGTCATGAACAAGCTGAGTTATTCAAGTAATGCCTTTTGGGTAGGATTCAGTTATCATCTGTTGCACGAAATTTTGGTTAGATGTACGGAACTATGCTAAAAGTCGCGATAAATGGATTTGGACGAATAGGGCGTAATGTATTGCGCGCTGTCTATGAAAGTGGCAAAAGCCAACAAATCAAAGTAGTAGCGGTCAATGAGCTTGCTCAGCCTGACGCTATGGCTCACCTATTGCAGTACGACACCAGTCACGGCCGCTTCGGTAAGAAAATCTCTAACGATCAAGAGCACATTTATGTCCATCATGGCATTGGTGCTGAAGACAAGGGTGAGTTTGATACCATTCGTATCTTACATCTTGCTGATATTGAGCTGTTGCCTTGGCGTGACCTTGAGGTGGATATCGTTCTCGATTGTACCGGTGTTTATGGTTGCCGAGATGACGGCCTCGCGCACATTGCTGCAGGGGCGAAAAAGGTACTGTTTTCTCACCCCGGTGCCAATGACCTCGATAACACCATTATCTATGGTGTGAACCACGATACCATCGAAGCGGACCACCAAATCGTTTCCAATGGTTCGTGCACCACCAACTGTATTGTCCCTATCATTAAGGTTCTTGATGACGCCTTTGGTATCGAGTCCGGTACGATTACGACTATTCACTCTTCAATGAATGATCAACAAGTTATCGATGCGTACCACAGCGATTTGCGTCGTACTCGAGCAGCAAGCCAATCGATCATTCCTGTCGATACCAAGTTGCATAAAGGTATTGAAAGAATCTTCCCGAAATTTTCCAACAAATTTGAAGCTATATCTGTGCGTGTGCCGACGGTAAACGTAACAGCGATGGATTTAAGTGTCACAATTAATGCAAATGTGAAAGTTAATGACGTAAATCAAACCATTGTTAATGCATCCCAGTGTACATTACACAATATAGTTGACTATACTGAAGCGCCGCTCGTTTCCATCGACTTTAATCACGATCCCCATAGCGCAATCGTTGATGGTTCACAAACGCGAGTGAGCAACGGCCACTTAGTTAAAATGCTAGTGTGGTGTGATAATGAATGGGGCTTTGCGAACCGAATGCTGGATACGGTTCTTGCAATGCAAGCTTCTGAAGGCAAGAAGTAAGACCTAGAAGCAAATGTGCGGATTATTTATTTTTTAGCTTGAAATAAATACTAAGAGTCCACATATTATTAGTAGTGAAAGAATTACCAGTTGAATAATTTATAGGCTTAGCAGGGTTGCTGAGTTTCCAAAACTTTATATTTATTTAAATTTGAGAGGACAAATCATGTCTGTGATCAAGATGACTGACCTGGAACTTGCAGGTAAACGCGTATTTATCCGTGCTGACCTAAACGTACCAGTAAAAGACGGTAAAGTAACTTCAGATGCACGTATCCTTGCATCTCTACCAACTATCAAACTTTGCCTAGAAGCTGGCGCAAAGGTAATGGTTACTTCTCACCTTGGTCGTCCTACTGAAGGCGAATACAACGAAGAGTTCTCTCTAGCTCCTGTAGTTAACTACCTAAACGACGCACTAGACTGCGAAGTTAAACTAGCTAAAGATTACGTAAACGGCCTAGAGCTAAACGCTGGTGAACTTGTTGTTCTTGAAAACGTTCGTTTCAACAAAGGCGAGAAGAAGAACGAAGAAGCACTTTCTAAGCAATACGCTGCACTATGTGACATCTTTGTAATGGATGCATTCGGTACAGCTCACCGTGCTCAAGCTTCTACACACGGCGTTGGTACTTACGCTCCTGTAGCATGTGCTGGCCCTCTTCTAGCTGCTGAGCTTGAAGCGCTTGGTAAAGCAATGGACAACCCAGCTCGCCCACTAGTGGCTATCGTTGGTGGTTCTAAAGTTTCTACTAAACTAACCGTTCTAGAATCTCTTTCTAAAATTGCTGACCAGCTTGTTGTTGGTGGTGGTATCGCGAACACATTCATCGCTGCTGAAGGCCACAACGTAGGTAAGTCTCTATACGAAGCTGACCTAGTTGAAACGGCTCAAAAGCTAATGAAAGAGTGTGCTATCCCAGTAGCAACTGACGTTGCATGTGCTAAAGCATTCGACGAAAACGCAGAAGCTGAAATCAAGCACGTTTCTGAAGTTCAAGACGACGACATGATCTTCGACCTTGGTCCAGATTCAACTGCGGCACTAGCTGAAATCATCGGCAACGCGAAAACAATCCTTTGGAACGGCCCTGTAGGCGTATTCGAATTCAAGAACTTCGAAGCGGGTACAGCTGGTATCTCTAAAGCAATCGCTGAGTCTGCAGGTTTCTCTGTAGCAGGTGGTGGTGACACGCTAGCAGCTATCGATAAGTTCGGTATCAAAGCTGACGTTTCTTACATCTCTACTGGCGGTGGCGCTTTCCTTGAATTCGTTGAAGGTAAAGTACTTCCTGCAGTAGCAATGCTTGAAGAGCGTGCTAAAGCATAATTGATTTAGAAAGGCGAGATGTGAATCTCGCCTTTTAACGTTTGCTGCATATCACACTTTTTTGCTAGAATGGCATAAGTTGTGAGCAAACGATTGCAAGTTTTTAAACTTAAGTTTTTTAATCTTAAAACGATAGAATAAATAGGACTATTTCCATGTCTAAGATCTTCGATTTTGTAAAACCTGGTGTGATTTCTGGCGATGACGTACAGAAAGTATTTGAAGTAGCAAAAGAAAACAAATTTGCTCTTCCTGCTGTAAACGTTGTTGGTACTGACTCTGTAAACGCAGTACTAGAAGCAGCTGCTAAAGTTAAAGCTCCAGTAGTTGTTCAGTTCTCTAACGGCGGCGCTGCATTCTTCGCAGGTAAAGGCGTTAAACTTGAAGGTCAAGGCGCACAAGTTCTTGGCGCTGTAGCTGGTGCAAAATACGTACACGCTGTAGCTGAAGCTTACGGTGTTCCAGTTATCCTGCACACTGACCACGCTGCTAAGAAACTTCTTCCATGGATCGACGGTCTACTAGACGCTGGTGAAGAGTTCTTCGCACAAACTGGTAAGCCTCTATTCTCTTCTCACATGCTAGACCTTTCTGAAGAGTCTCTAGAAGAGAACATCGAAACATGTGCTAAGTACCTAGAGCGCATGGCTAAAATGAACATGACAATCGAGATCGAACTTGGTTGTACTGGTGGTGAAGAAGACGGCGTTGATAACTCTGATATGGACGCATCTGAGCTTTACACTTCTCCAGAAGACGTAGCATACGCTTACGAGAAACTAATGGCTGTTAGCCCACGTTTCACTATCGCTGCATCTTTCGGTAACGTACACGGTGTTTACCAAGCTGGTAACGTTGTACTTACTCCAACTATCCTACGTGACTCTCAAGCATACTGTGCAGAGAAGTTCGGTATCGCACCTAACGCTCTAAACTTCGTATTCCACGGTGGTTCTGGTTCTTCTGAAGCAGAAATCCAAGAGTCTATCGGCTACGGTGTTATCAAAATGAACATCGATACTGATACACAGTGGGCAACTTGGGACGGTATCCGTCAGTACTCTGCTGACAACTTCGATTTCCTACAAGGTCAAATCGGCAACCCAACTGGCGAAGCTGCTCCAAACAAGAAGTACTACGATCCACGCGTATGGCTACGTGCTGGTCAAGCTTCAATGGTTGCTCGTCTAGAGAAAGCATTTGCTGACCTTAACGCTGTAGACGTACTATAATTCTTTGAATTAAGTACTCTTTAAGTTTTAAAAACCCGCTCATTGAGCGGGTTTTTTTATATCTGATAAAAACTTGTACTAAATATGTGAAAAACCTAGCGTGCGGTGAATAAATTTCGTAGTCTTTTAGTTATCGGTATTTGTGTTTATCGGTAAGTTTTAATAATTCAAAAGCTTACATAAATATGACTTTGCAATCTGTCAAAGATAGGATATCGTGCCGAAAAACTGAACTTGGTTCAGTTTATAAAAAGGACTTGGCTTTAATTTACTTTTAACACAATGACTTAACGGTAATTACACTGTTTATTATATTGCAGAGTAAATGAGGCTTAAGGCAGTTTAGCCCATAGCATATTATATAGAGGATGCACATTATGGCTGATAGTTCGACAGCGATTGAGACTCCACTTGTGGATGGTTTGTCTCAAGCAGAGCAGTGGTTAACAAATAATTCAGATTTATTTATCCAATATGGCGTAAATATCATTTCAGCACTGATAATTCTATTTATTGGTAACCTTATTGTTAAAGCAGTAGCGAATAGCGTGTCTAAGGTTCTTCAGAAGAAGAAAATGGACCGAGCAGTTGTGGAGTTCGTCCATGGTTTAGTTCGTTACTTGTTGTTTGTGATTGTTTTAATTGCTGCACTTGGTCGTTTAGGTGTTCAAACGGCATCTGTAGTTGCTGTTATTGGTGCGGCTGGTTTAGCCGTTGGTCTTGCACTACAAGGCTCACTATCTAACTTTGCTGCTGGTGTACTTATCGTTGCATTCCGTCCATTTAAGTCTGGTGACTATGTGGAAATTGGTGGTGTGGCAGGTTCAGTTGATTCTATTCAAATCTTCCAAACGGTTCTAACAACGCCAGACAACAAAATGGTTGTAGTACCTAACGGTAGCGTTATCGGCAGCCCAATCACAAACTATTCTCGTCATGCGACGCGCCGTATTGATCTAATGATTGGTGTTTCTTACAACGCTGATCTTCAGAAGACAAAAGCGCTACTGACTAAGATCTGTGAATCTGATGAGCGTGTACTGAAAGAACCTGGCGTTCAAGTTGGTGTTCATACGCTTGCTGATTCTTCAGTTAACTTCGTTGTTCGTCCATGGGTTAGCACTGCTGACTACTGGAATGTTTATTTCGACCTGATGCAAGCAATCAAAGAAGGCTTGGATAACGAGGGTATCGAAATTCCATTCCCGCAAATGGATGTACATATGAATAAAGTAGAAGCTTAATTCCTAGTTAGTTTTTATAACTATAAGCTTTTATAAGGAAAGGCGGATAACTTAGGTTATCCGCCTTTTTTGTTGGTTTCATGAAGCTAAATAGATTTACCAGTATTGCTCAATAAGTCCATCGGTAAGCACCGTTGCTATGGCGAACATCATGGTTGCGACTGCGATATCAATGCCTTTCTTAACCTTAGGTTTAGATAGCGTCGGGCCTAGTTTTGCAGCGCCTAATGACAAAGAATAGAACCAGACGAACGAAGCCAATATAGTCCCCATAGCAAATGCAATTCTGTCGTTGCCTTCAAATTGCCCACCAATGGATCCAAGAATTACCACGGTATCCAAATAGAGATGTGGGTTTAATACTGTTACTGCCAATGCCCCTAAAATAACGGTGCGCTTGCCACGCGCTAATATCTCACCTTTCGACTCATCACTGGTGCGCACTTTGAATGCACTGCGTAGTGAGAGCAAACCATACACGGTCAGAAAAGCGATGCCACCTAGTGTCACTGAGGTAAGCAGTAATTCATTTTGCGACAAGATCGCTCCGCCGCCAAAAATGCCTAATGAGATAAACAGAGTATCGAGCAGGCTACAAATCGTTGCTGTCGTTAAATGATGATTGCGTTTTATCCCTTGATTTAGGACGTACGCATTCTGAGCGCCAATAGGGATAATCATACTTGCCCCTAGACCAAAACCTTGTAATAAAACCCAAAAACTCATTTTAACCTCCACTTATTTAACGATATTTACGTGCTATATGGCGAAGATACTCTGACCCTTTAAATAAGTATAATTAATGATTTTAATCCATTATTAGAGTTGCTAATGTGGTGATGAGTTAGCTTAAAAAGGAAGCAAATTGATGCGCGGATTGGATTATAAATGGATTGAAGCACTGGATGCTGTAGTAAAACAACGTAGCTTCGAAAGGGCTGCTGAGCAGTTATATATCTCCCAGTCGGCGGTATCTCAACGCATCAAACAGCTGGAAAAGTGGTTGGCTCAGCCAGCCTTGGTGAGAGAAAGCCCGCCTAGGCCAACGCCTGCGGGTAAAAAACTACTGGGCTTATATCGCCGTGTTCGTTTGTTAGAGCACGAGCTTGTGCCTGAGTTGATGAATGAAGAGGGTAATCAACCACTATCGATATCCATAGCCACCAACGCTGATAGTTTGGCGACATGGTTGCTACCAGCTTTGTCGGATGTGATTAAGTCTCGCCAAGTCGAGTTGAACCTCGCGATTCATGGTGAGTCGAGAACCATTGAAAAGATTAAAAGTGGCGAGGTGGCCGGTGCAATCAGTTTGGAGTCTCAAGCGATTCCTGGCTGCAGTGCTGACTATCTCGGTAGGATGGATTATGTGTGCGTGGCTAGCCCTGACTTTCATCAGCGTTACTTTGCAGAGGGCGTAAACTACGCCACCTTAAGCAAAGCACCTGCGGTTTCCTATGATCAATACGATGATCTGCATAAGAAGTTTCTGCATGATCATTTTAACGTCCCGAGAGACAGTGTGATCAATCATACAGTCGGCAGTTCAGAAGCATTTGTGCGCTTGGCATTATCGGGTGTAGCCTATTGCTTGATCCCCCGATTACAGATTATCGATGAGCTCGAGTCTGGTGCTCTGATTGATATTACCCCTGGCTTTCTGCTCTCTTATCGCATCTATTGGCACCATTGGCAGCTTGAGAGCGGAGTATTAAAAGAGGTATCCCAAGCAATATTGAGTTTTGCTCACAATCACTTACCTCAGTAAACTGTTGGTTTTTTTAGCGTCAAAGTTCTGTTAGAAGTGTGTGCTCTGGATTGGCTAAACGATAAATTGCTCTATGATGAAAGGACATTTGTTTAGCATAGGTCATACCTAATGAAGCTTGTACCAAAGATGTTAGCAACGTCTCTTACTCTTACTGTGGCGTTGAGTGCTGTGAGTTTTCCATCATTGGCTGACTCTCCATCCTTTCCTCATATTTCAACGACAGGCTATGGTGAAGTGATCGCTACACCTGATATGGCGACATTCTCTGTGAGAGTCGTGGAATCGACGATGACTGCTGAACAGGCTAAAAATACCGTTGATAAAGTCGTGACAGGCTTTCTAAACAAGCTGCATCAAGCTGGTGTTGATGAGGCGAGTGTACACAGCTCTAACCTGTATTTATCTCCTCAATATCATTACCCGAAAGATGGCAAACCGGAACTGGTTGGCTACCGCGCCTCACGTAATGTGACCGTTCAAGTGACTGAGCTAGCTAATCTTAATGAGTACATGGATATTGCGATTGGAGAAGGCATTAATCAGATCGACAACATCCAACTGCAAGTTCGCGACCAAGCTAAGTATCAAGAGCAAGCGCGCTTAGAAGCCATTAAAGATGCGACATCAAAAGCTAAATCATTGGCGAGTGGTTTTGAGCGCGAGTTAGGTGATGTATGGCGCGTGGATTACAACGCCCAATCTTCTCAGCCAGTACTCATGCGTTCAATGGCGATGGATGCAAGAACAGAATCGAACTCTTATGAAGACTCAACGATCACCATTCGTGATCGCGTGAATGTGATCTACCAGATCGAAGAGTAATGACAGTGCTATAGAAGGTTTTGGATCATGACGACCTAATTACCTACGATAGGCCAAATGCTAAAAAGGCTCTCATGATGAGAGCCTTTTTTATGCATTTTGAGTGCGATGATTAGTGAAGAAGACGAGCACGGATTGTGCCTTCGATCTCTTTCAGTTTAAGCAGTGCTTCTTCAGAGCGATCGGCTTCTACATCGATAACGACATAACCCATATCAGCCGCAGTCTGTAGGTATTGACCCGCGATGTTGATCCCTTCCTCAGCGAAGATGGTGTTGATCTGAGTTAGGATGCCTGGGCGGTTTTCGTGAATGTGTAATAAACGAGACGTTCCAGTATGCAGTGGTAGTGATACCTCAGGGAAGTTAACACTTGATAGCGTAGAGCCGTTATCAGAGTATTTCGCTAGCTTACCAGCAACTTCAACACCAATGTTCTCTTGTGCTTCTTGAGTTGAACCACCCACGTGAGGCGTTAGGATCACGTTATCGAACTGCATTAATGGAGACTCAAACGGGTCTGCATTGGTTTTTGGTTCTGTTGGGAAAACATCAATAGCCGCACCTGCAAGGTGTCCAGACTCCAGAGCGCCACACAGAGCAGGAATATCGACTACCGTGCCACGAGCTGCGTTGATAAAGATAGAACCAGGCTTCATGCGCTCGAACTCTTCTTTACCCATCATGTCTTTTGTTTCGTTGGTTTCAGGTACATGCAAAGAGATTACGTCACACTTGTTCAGTAATTCCGTCATGGTATGAACTTGCGTTGCGTTACCCAGAGACAGTTTGTTTTCAATGTCGTAGAAGTAAACACGCATGCCAAGGTTTTCAGCAATAATACCCAGTTGAGTACCGATGTGACCGTAGCCAATAATACCTAAACGCTTACCACGGGCTTCGTAAGAGTTGTCGGCACTCTTTTTCCAGATGCCACGGTGTGCAAGCGCGTTCTTTTCTGGAATGCCACGTAGTAGCAATAGAACCTGACCAAGAACGAGCTCAGCAACGCTTCGAGTGTTTGAGAACGGTGCGTTGAACACAGGGATACCGCGTTTTGCTGCTGCTTGAAGGTTGACTTGGTTAGTACCAATACAGAAACAACCGACGGCAACCAGCTTTTCAGCTGCATCAATAACTTCTTGGGAGATATTAGTGCGAGAACGAATACCAATGAAATGAGCATCTTTTACTGCTTCAAGAAGTTCATCTTCCGGTAGCGAGCCTTTGTGGTACTCAATGTTTGTGTAACCAGCGGCTTGCAGTACTTCTACAGAAGAAGGGTGAAGACCTTCTAGAAGTAGAATTTTAATTTTTTCTTTTTCCAGTGAAACTTTGGCCATTGTTCTCGTCCTTAAAATGGAAAGGTTGGGCAAATGCGGCGCACGTGCTACAAAATGGCTGAAAGGGGAACAAATTCACCACTTTGTTAGGAGACAAACGTTTTCCCTGTGCGTCTTCTGAACAATAAAGTAACAAAAAAAAAATGTTTTGGGTAAGAAAATTACGGAATAAGACATAATTTTACAGCAATAAAGCAAAAAAAACGGCGCCCTAGGGCACCGTATGTAATGAAGTAACAGAAAAACTCAATCTTCTATTATTTATTCTTCGATTTTTGCACCTTCAGGCGTGCCGGTGATAACCACATCAGCACCACGGTGAGCGAACAGACCAACCGTCACCACACCAGCTATACCATTGATGATATCTTCTAGTTGTTTCGGGTTTTCGATCGCCATGCCGTACACATCTAGGATCACGTTGCCGTTATCGGTTGTGCAGCCTTCGCGGTAAACTGGGTCACCACCAAGCTTAACCAACTCACGTGCCACGTATGAACGTGCCATTGGGATTACTTCAACAGGCAGTGGGAATTTACCCAACACATCAACTGCTTTAGTACCGTCAACAATACACACAAACTTATCAGAGATAGCCGCTACGATTTTTTCACGAGTCAAAGCAGCGCCGCCGCCTTTGATCATATCGCGAGTTGGGTTGATTTCATCTGCGCCATCAACATAGATGTCTAGCTTAGCGACATCGTTACACTCATACACTTTGATCTCTAGCTCTTCTAGTCGCTGCGTTGAAGCAACAGAGCTTGAAACCGCACCTTTGATTTTGTCTTTCATTGTGCCTAGTGCGTCGATGAAGTGATTTACTGTAGAGCCAGTACCTACACCTACAATGCTGCCTTCTTCAACATATTGAAGTGCTGCCCAGCCAGCTGCTTTTTTCATTTCATCTTGAGTCATGCCATTCTCCTGAATAAGGTCTTGCGCTTTGAATTGATCGTTTGCGTAATGATGAAGTTAACGTTTAGATATTGAGTTAACGTTTCTATATCGAGGTTAACGTTTGCGGCGCGATTATAGCGCTTTAATGGTTGTTTTCCCATTGCCAAGTTTTACTCGGAGTCACGATTTTAGGTAACGGAATGTCCCATTCTTCAATCGGTAGCGTATCAACATGTTGGCAATCATGAGCCAAACCAATAGGAGCTGCACCTTCGCCCGTCTCGAACCACTTTGCCAAGGTGCGATCGTAATATCCGCCGCCCATACCTAAACGATGGCCATGGGAGTCAAAGCCGACAAGGGGCGTAAGAATAAGGTCGAGTTGCTGACAAGGTTTAACCAGCATTTGATTGAGCTGAGGTTCGACAATACCGTACTTATTCAAGACCGTCGGTGTGGTTGGCGAGTAGTGTAAAAACAGCAGGTGCCCGGCAGAGAAGGGGTGCAATACTGGTAAATAAGTTTGCTTACCTTGCGCCCATAACCATTCGATTAAAGGCTGAGTATCGAGTTCGCCATCGATAGAGATATAGAGGGCAATATGCTGAGCAGACTGAATTTCATCAAGCTGCATGCACTGCTTAACTAAGTCGATACCGGATTGAGTTTGTTGGTCGCCAGATAAGGCATTGCGTTTGATACGGATCTGTTTGCGAAATTCGCTGCGTGTGAGCGTCTTCATAAGAAGGGATACCCCAAAGTGCCGTTGAGAATAGATGGCCCTTGAACCAGCGAGTTCAAGGCGGATCAGCAATGATTACCGTAGGCTTCTCGGTCGGGCCGAGCATGCTCAATAGCACTCAAGTACTAACCCTTAGGGATTGCTTATCGGCTCGGGGACGTGAATCCTCTGACAAACACTCCAGGGTAAATTTTGTGTACGCTATTGCTGTCCGTGCTTAACTTTACTGAGGACATCTGAAAGTGATGTCGTGAGCTGTTCCATTCGCTCGGTCAGTGCGTTTTGTTCATCATTTGCTTCAAACTTCTTGGTTTGTAATTCGTAGCAAATATTCAGAGCTGCGATAGTCAGCAGCTTCACTTCATTGGTTACCTTAGTACGTTCAGCCATCTCTTTCAATCGATTATCAAGATCGGCCGCCGCTGCAATCAATGACTCTTCTTGCCCTGGTGGACAATTCACTCGAGTCAGTTTTCCTAATATTTCAACGTCTACCGCTTGATTACTCATGATGGATGAACTCTTTAACGCGCTATTTTAAGGCTGTTGCCCTTCGCCATTTTTTGAGAAAGAAAAAGTGCAAGTACCGATGAGGAAGCAATCTCCTCTGAGGGAGAAACTATAGGTAAACCGCTATTAAGATTCAAGCTTTTCAGAGTGACTGTTTGTAAATGAGAGCTTGAGCACACAGTAATTCAGCAAATTGAACAATTGGTAGTCAGTCATCCTTCAATTGCTGGGGATCGATGCTTACCAGAATTGGGGTGAAGTGGTACGATTATACTATCGATATAAAGAATAACTGAGCGAGCTATCTGATGAGCGAAACTACTTTACCTGACTACCTAACGGTTGCGACTGAACTTCAATCGGCAAGTCTAGCCGTAACCCCTGCTGAGATGCACGGTTTATTAACGGGTATGTTAAGCGGAGGCTTAAGCCTTGCAGATAAAAGCTGGCAACCACTGATCTTCGATTACACCAATGAAGGCATGGGTTGGCCAGATCGCGCATTAACGCTAGCGGAAGCGACACTGAAAGTAACGACCAGTGAAATCACAGGTTCGGGTATGGAATTGTCTATGTTGCTGCCTGACGAAGACGCAAGCGCAAGCCTATTTGACTTGGCTGATGGTGTGTCTGATTGGATTAACCATTTCATTTCTGGTCTAGGCTTGGTTGGCGCTCAATTGAATAAAGCGTCTGACAGTACAAAAGAAGCATTAGCTGATCTAGAAGAGATGGCCAAGCTAGGCATTGACGAAGAAGATGATCTGGAAGAGCAAGCGCAGCTTCTAGAGCACGTTATTGAGCACGTAAAAGCGTGTGCACTAACGATTCATGCTGAATTTGGTGCTCGCCCATCTGAAGATGCGGCGCCTACCATTCATTAATTCGTTGGCCGGTTTGAGGTTATGATGGCTCAGTATGATGTTGTAATTGCTGGTGGCGCAATGGCAGGGGCAACCTTAGCCCTTGCTTTGAATCACCTAAGCCAAGGTTCACTGTCGATTGCGGTAGTGGAGCCTTATCAGGTTGATCATCAAGCTCACCCTGGGTTTGATTCTCGTTCGATTGCTTTGTCCTATGGCACGGTGCAGATCCTGGATTCTTTGCGCTTATGGCAATCTATCGCTCCGGTCGCGACCCCGATTAAAGATATCCATGTTTCGGATCGCGGGCATGCCGGAATGACAGACATCTACAGTGAAGAGCTTGCTGTAGATGCGCTTGGCTACGTGGTCGAGTTAGCAGATGTGGGTCGAATCTATCAGCAGAAACTTGAATCAGAAGCGGCAATTACCATGCTTTGTCCTGAGTCTGTTAGTAAAGTTGAACGTGAAGAAGCGTTGACGACGATTGAACTGACAAGTGGGCAAACAGTAACCACTAAGTTACTGGTTGCTGCTGACGGTGCAATCTCAACCTGTTGCCAACAGCTCAATATCTCATTGAGTGAGCACGACTTTGAGCAAGTCGCTGTGATTGCCAATATTGTGGCGAGTGAACCTCACCAAGGTCGCGCATTTGAGCGTTTTACCCATCATGGGCCAGTTGCTCTATTACCGATGAGTGACAACCGTTTATCGCTGGTTTGGTGTTTAACACCAGAGCAAGCACAAAAAGTGATGACGCTAAACGACAATGAATTTCTTGAGCAATTGCAGAATGACTTTGGCTGGCGACTTGGCCGATTAGAGAAGGTCGGCAAGCGCGCGAGTTACCCTCTGATTCTTCGTCACCGACAGCAAAATATCTCTCATCGATTTGCCATTGTTGGTAATGCTGCTCAAACGCTTCACCCAATTGCGGGGCAAGGCTTTAACCTAGGCATCCGAGATGTGGCTTCCTTGGCAGAAGAGTTGTGTACCCAGTTAGATGATGTAGGTCGTTACCGTGGTCTTGTTAACTTTAGAAAGCGTAGAGAACAAGACCGAGACGCAACGATCACGTTGACTTCAAGCCTAGTTCACCTGTTCTCAAACGATTATATGACCGCTCGCATTGGGCGTAATCTTGGGTTAGCCGTAATAGATAACCTTCCACCACTTAAAGGTCCACTTTTGCGTCATACGCTTGGCCTAGTAGAAAGATAAGGTAATAAATAATGATGCAAAGTGTTGATATCGCGATTGTTGGTGGTGGCATGGTTGGCCTAGCGCTTGCTGCTGCCCTAAAAGACAGTGACCTAAGAATCGCTGTCATTGAAGGCAGAGCGCCTAGTGAAGGGCTGAGTGAGCTGCCTGATGTGCGTGTATCCGCGTTGAGTCGTTCTAGTGAAGTGATTCTTCGTAACCTAGGTGCATGGCAAGGTATCGAACAAAGACGCGCTGCACCGTATCAAGCGATGGAAGTGTGGGAACAAGACAGTTTCGCTCGTATTGAGTTTGACTCGACACGCTTGGCTCAGCCTAATCTTGGTCATATCGTTGAAAACCGTGTGATTCAATTAGCGCTGCTTGATCGGGTTAAGAAACAAGACAACGTCAGCCTGTATATGCCCGCAACGTGTAAAACGATGGCGATTGGTGAAAGTGAAGCTTGGTTAACATTGGACAATGGTCAAGCACTGACAGCTAAGTTAGTTGTTGGAGCAGACGGCGCAAACTCTTGGGTTCGTAAGCAGCAAGATATCCCATTAACACATTGGGATTACGGACACAGTGCGATTGTCGCGAACATCAAAACCACAGAGCCGCACCACAGCGTTGCTCGTCAAATCTTCACGCCTCAAGGCCCATTGGCATTCCTACCAATGCAACCAAGCAACATGAGCTCGATTGTTTGGTCTACGGAACCAAATCGTGCCGAGAACCTCGTATCAATGTCGGATGCTGAATTCAACAAGCAGTTAACAGCTGAGTTCGATGCAAAGCTGGGCTTATGTGAAGTGGTGGGTGACCGTTTTGCCTTCCCACTGCGCATGCGTTATGCGCGTGACTTTGCGGTAGAGCGTGTGGCTTTGGTTGGTGATGCTGCTCATACCATTCACCCATTAGCAGGGCAGGGTGTGAACCTTGGCTTATTAGACGCAGCAAGTTTAGCGCAAGAGCTGTTAAAGCTATGGTCTGCGGGTGAGGATATTGGCACCAAGCGTAATCTTCGCGGCTACGAGCGCTGGAGAAAAGCAGAGGCGGCGAAAATGATTGCTTCAATGCAGGGCTTTAAAGATCTGTTTGAAGGCGATAACCCAGCTAAGAAGCTGATTCGTGGCATTGGTATGAAGCTTGCGGGCCAATTACCGGGTGCGAAAGATGAGATCATGAAGCGCGCACTGGGTTTGTCTGGCAATCTTCCTGACTTAGCTAAGCGTCCAGTGACTTATCGATAATGACATAGTGTTCTGGTGGTATATCGAATCATCATTGGTACGAAAAAAGGGTTTGCATAATGCCAACCCTTTTTGTTTTTAATTCTGTAGATAATCAGGTCATGCGTACGCGCAGCGCAGTTTCATGATTTCACTATTTATTTCTTTCACTGTTTGAAAGTGACGTTTTTCTGCTCGGTCTGGTAGCACTAGCTTACCGTTATCAAACTCAAATTTTCCTACGCCGTAAATGTAGATTCGTCCTTTGAAAAGTCGACTTACATGTTTAGCAATCATACTCGGTGTATAGCGCTTAAACAGTCTCATTCTTAATTATCCTTATATTTACCTAGCCTGCATATTATAGAAAAACTCCGAGATAATAATTGTGATAAGCATGGAGTTATATGCAGTAGCGTTGACGTTAATTAGATATTTGTGCTGTTCTAAGCACTTTCTTCAGTAAATATCTATTTTTACGTGAGCTCCTCCCCAAAATAATACTGAGTAGTGAACTGCCGTGAACTTTTCTGTTCAGTATTAAGCAGTGATAATGTTACAAGTATAAGAATAGGCGGGATTTTTTTGTTTGTGTAATCAAATTGTAAATTTCGGACAAAAAAAAGCCCGTCTAAAACGGGCGAATAGTCACAGATGCATTACACAAAAGTGGATACTGATGTTACTCAGTGGATTCACTTGCACTGATTTGCTTAATAGCTAGTCAGTAAATTTACAATAACGCAAATTTAACTTTGTGACTACTTATGCTTTTATTTTGAGTAACTATTTATTGATGGTGTGTTCTTCTTATGACGAGGTTCACACTAAAAATGTACTCAATGAAATATTAAAATGAAGTTTGCGAAGCATGATCTAAACGATCATCGACTGATGTCCGCGACGGTCGGTGCACATAGCGCCATAAGATCATTGAGATCCAGCGCAACGCCAGCCATTCGGTCGCCGGAGCTAATGGTTACGGTCGAGTTGTTTTGAATGGAAGGATCAAAAATGATCGGCATGTGTCTCTTGAGAGCGAGCGGACCAACACAACCCACTTTAAAACCGGTGATCGCTTCAACATCAGCGAGCGACACGCAGGTCATTCGACGGCAATTCAGTACCGAGCGTACTTTCTTGGGGTCGACAGAGCGATCGCCAGCAGTACAGGCTAACGCATACTGGTTGCCCATATCCTTGAGCAGGATGCACTTCACCATTTGAGAGGCGTCGATGCCTCGCTCTTGTGCAGTTTCTTCAATGCTGGTGGTTGGCTTGCTTTGCATCAGCAGGCGATAATTCACCTGCTGTTGATCCAGCCATTGTGTAATCTGCGTTTCCACGTGGTTACTCGTCGTCAAGGCTGTACGGCAGTGGCAGGATATTCCATGTTTGATCAGGCTGCGCGGTCAGTCGCAGCTGAACATCGTCATCAAGGTTGTTTGGCAGTACCATCAAACCAATCGCTCGGTTATCAGCAAATTGATAGACGTTTAATAGTCGGCCTGCGCCACGCCAGTTCTCACCCACACTACGTTCCAGTTCAATAGGGTTTTCTAACGACAGCACGTCCGCAGTTGTGCCCGACACAATGCGCATCTCACGCTTGTTCATGCCACGGTACTTAGCACGAGCAACCGTTTCTTGACCTGTGTAACAGCCTTTTGAAAAGCTGATACCGCCAATCGCTTGCAGGTTAAGCGCTTGAGGGATGTGCTCGTTTTGCTCTGCTTTCGATAGGTTAGGCTGAGCATCAAGAATTTCATGATATTGCCAAAGTGTTTCTGATACTTTCTCCGCAGCGCTGTTTGATACCAAGGCTTCAGCGGCTTCTTCTGTCACAAGTAGAGCCCAGCGGTTATCTGCAACTTGAACCGCTGTACCACCAGAGATAGCACGCACATTACCTTGGCTTTCTGAAATAGAATCAATGTATTGATTAGCTGACGAACCCATCACACCGATAACAACGTCAGACGTTTGCTCGATATCGACCTTAGAGAACACCGCGTACTTCTTGATTTCAACGAGCTCGACTTCAATCGCTGATTTAGGTTGCATGAGTGCGTAGCCACCGTTGTGGTGGAACAAACGAAAGATACTCCATACCTTTCCTTTTGCATCACAGTGCGCGCCTAATGTGGATTCATCATTAGGAAGAGTGACGACATCGCACGTTACTTGACCCTGTAGGTACGACTTTTTGTCATCGCCTATCATGGTAATTGCACTCCAGTCTGATACGTGTGTCATCATCAGTTCTGGAAGCGATTCATTTTGCGTATGAGCGAGTGGCTGAAATATGTTTTTCCAATCCATTTTATCTTTCCTAAGAATTTTATTTGGCTCTATGTTAATCCGGTTCTGTTTCTTTGTCAGCCTAGGTTTTTTTGTGAGCTTAGATAGGGACTGTGACTCACATAGTAGTTGCAAGGCGTATGACTTGTTACACTCCGAGAAAGAAAAATTATAGGTGAGGATAGCCAATGTACACTGCAGAGCAGAAAGCACGAATTAAATGGGGTTGCCGTCGCGGCATGTTAGAACTTGATGTAGTCATCATGCCATTTTTCGAAGAGTGTTTTGATTCATTGCAAGAGCAGGAACAGCGCGAGTTTGTTTCTCTATTAGAGTGTGATGATCCAGATTTGTTTACTTGGGTAATGGGCCACGGACGCAGTGAAAACCTAGGCCATGCATCAATGGTTGATAAAATTGTCGCACACAACCTCAGCAAGGTTCGTTAAGCTTCAGCTTAACCCTTCGTATTCCGCATTATTTGCAAAAGGCACTATTTTGGGGTGCCTTTTGTTTTTCATCGTCCTGTCTTCTATTCCACTTGCCGCCAGCCTTTATTGCTTAGCTTTAATGATCCGCTTGTTCAGAAACAATCATGTGATTCTAAATAGTGTCTATGGGCGTTTTGATTACAGAGAGGATGGTGATATTCGACTCAATGACCGAACTTACCGACTCAAGTCCGTTGATAAGATCTGGGCGCAGTTCTTCGTTAAATTGCAGTTTGAATGTGGGCACTCGGTACTGCTTTGGCGGGACAGCTGTTGCGAGCGAGAATATCGCCATTTTCTGGCGAACTTACAACGAGCGCGCTAGAGAAGCCAAACTATTCGATGAAAGAAAGTATTAGATAAAAGAAAGCGTTAGACAAAAGAAAAGGGAGCACTCGGCTCCCTTTCGTTTAATCATTTTCCGCTGACGGCTAATTCGCTAAGCACGTTTAACCAATTATTATGATTGGCGTTTCTCTGGCGTCAGAATCGTTGGGCCACTGTCTTCTGCAAGTTCAGGGTAATCCAACGTGTAGTGTAGGCCGCGGCTCTCTTTGCGCTGCATTGCACAACGAACCATTAGCTCTGCCACTTGTAGCAAATTACGCAGTTCTAATAAGTTATTCGAAACCTTGAAGTAGCTGTAGTACTCATGAGTTTCTTGTTGCAGCATCTGAATACGGCGTAATGCACGCTCTAGTCGTTTATCCGTTCGAACAATGCCCATGTAATCCCACATGAACAGGCGCAGTTCGTGCCAGTTGTGTTGAATGATAACTTCTTCATCACTGTTGGTGACTTGGCTTTCATCCCATGCTGGCAGTTCTGCACACAGTTGAGATTGGTCGATGTTCTCAACGATATCTTTTGCTGCTGCCCATGCGTAAACCACACACTCAAGCAGTGAGTTAGAAGCCATACGGTTTGCACCGTGTAAGCCGGTGTAGCTCACTTCGCCAATCGCATACAAGTTCGTTAGGTCGGTTTGACCCTGCTTATTAACCATGACACCACCACACGTGTAGTGAGCGGCTGGTACGATAGGGATCGGCTCTTTGGTCATATCGATGCCCAAGTCCATCAAGCGAGTATGGATCATCGGGAAGTGCGCTGTGATGAATTCTTCAGGCTTGTGGCTGATATCAACATACATACAGTCGGCACCCAAGCGCTTCATTTCGAAGTCAATTGCACGAGCAACCACATCACGTGGCGCCAGTTCACCGCGCTCATCGAAGTCCTTCATAAAGCGAGAACCATCTGGACGACGCAAGTAAGCACCTTCACCACGCAGTGCTTCCGTTAGTAGGAAGTTACGCGCTTCTGGGTGGAATAAACAAGTTGGGTGGAACTGGTTGAACTCAAGGTTTGCCACACGACAACCCGCACGCCAAGCGATAGCAATACCATCACCTGAAGAAACATCTGGGTTAGAGGTGTATTGGTAAACCTTTGAAGCGCCGCCTGTTGCTAATACAACAAACTTAGCGCGCACGGTTTCAACATGTTCTTGGTTACGGTTCCAAATGTAGGCACCGATCACCTTGTCTTTTGAACCACCAATCTTATCTTCCGTGATCAAATCCAGCGCATTGTGGCGCTCGAAGATCTCGATATTTGGGTGGTTGTTGACGTTATCTTGTAGTGAGGTTTGCATCGCCATGCCAGTTGCATCGGCAGCGTGCAGAATTCTGCGGTGACTGTGGCCACCCTCACGAGTGAGGTGATATTTTGGTTGGCCTTCTGTGCTGTTCTCATCTTTATCAAATGGAACACCACCATCAATCAGCCATTGCACACACTCTTTCGCATTTTCAGCAATGAATTGAACTGTATCTTCTTCGCATAACCCAGCCCCAGCGATTTGAGTATCCTCTACATGAGACTCAATACTGTCCGACTCATCGAACACCGCGGCGATACCACCTTGTGCGTAATACGTCGATCCTTCGCTGCGTGGTCCTTTGCTTAATACAATTACTTTTGCATGTTCTGCTACGCGTAAGGCTAATGACAAGCCTGCCGCACCACTTCCTACCACTAATACATCACACTGATGTTCACGGTTTGCGTTCATAAAACTTATTAAATCCCGGGCTATAGTCGAGTTGTCCACTCTCAATTGACTTTGTCTTGTTTTAGGAGTTTGGCTAAGACTGTTATAATCTCTCCAGAGTCATCCTTAAACGCTATGCAAAATCAATATATAGACAGCTATCTAGAAATATTTAATTGCTCAATACCATTGCTTTTGCTCAAGTTTCCCCAAATTGATAGGGATAGCTATTTTTATTACATCACATTGTGAAACAATAATGGCAAATAATTTTAAGAAAGTTGGAACTTTCGGTATTTGGCTTAGTCACAATAGTGCTCTTGTAGACGGTGGTGTCAATACTACATTTCGCATAATTAGTACCCATATCTGTGAAGGTGAGGGTTATAACAATAGGAGTACCCGCTCGAATGAACGAGCAGCTAACCGATCAAGTGTTGATTGAGCGAGTTCAGAGTGGAGATAAGCAGGCATTTAACTTACTAGTGGTTAAGTATCAAAACAAAGTTTGTAATCTTATCTCTCGATACGTGAATAATTCCGGTGATGTACCTGATGTAGCACAAGAAGCTTTTATTAAAGCTTACCGCGCGATACCTAACTTTCGTGGCGAGAGTGCCTTCTATACATGGTTATACCGAATTGCCGTGAACACCGCTAAAAATCATATCGTTGCCCAAAGCCGTAGGCCGCCAGCAACCGATGTAGATGCAGAAGATGCAGAATATTACGAAACAGGCAGCGCGTTAAAAGAAATATCGAACCCTGAGAACTTAACGCTGTCTAAAGAATTGAAACAAGTTGTTTTTGGAGCGATTGAAGCGCTACCAGAAGACTTAAAAACTGCAATGACGTTGCGAGAGCTCGAAGGTTTGAGCTACGAAGAGATTGCAGAAGTAATGGATTGCCCTGTAGGAACCGTACGTTCGCGTATTTTCCGAGCTCGTGAAGCGGTGGAAAAGAAAATCAAACCTCTTTTGCAACGCTAGAACTTGTAATAATTATGGTGAAAATAATGGCTGATAAAGAAAAGCTTTCGGCACTCATGGATGGTGAAACGATCGATAAAGCTCTCATTGTAGATCTAGGATCTGATCAAGAAAGCATGGATACTTGGCAGAGTTACCATTTAATTGGTGATGTTATGCGTGGGGATTCGCCAGAAACTCCAGAGTGGAACATTGCTAATAGTGTAGCGGCAGCGCTTGAGAACGAGCCTGCACATGGTTCAATGTCGAACCTGCACCAAGTGAATGTTGAACCTACTGTTGCTCCAATTGAAGAGCAACCTAAACCTCAGCAAGCGAAGCGTCAGCTTCCGGCGTGGTTACAACAGTTTGGACAAGTTGCCGTGGCAGCGTGTGTTTCATTAGCCGTTGTATTAGGTGTTCAACAATATGGTGGTAGCGACCCTGCAGCACCAGAGCAGTTGCCTGTACTCCAGACGATTCCATTTGCCGGTTCTGCGGAACCAGTAAGTTTAACGCGTGACTCTGTTGAGAAACCAGCATCTGAAGCTAACTTGCAAGAGCAGCGCAAACGCGTTCATGCATTGTTAGAAGATTATGAGCTGCAGCTAAGATTAAACAGTGATGCATCGCCAATGCAAGATGCACATCTAGAATCGGACATTGAATGAAGAAAATCCTGGTCAGTGCACTGACACTGTTCAGCTTGATGTCTCCAACAGCCTTTGCAGAGGAAACCACTGCAAAGGCCTTGTTGCATCAAATGAACGAGGCCAGTCAGCATCTAAATTACGAACTCTCCTACATTTTGATAAAGAAGAGCAGTATTGAGCCTCTTGTTTATCGCCATGCGGTTAACGACGACCAACAACTTGCACACCTTGTTTATCTAAGCGGCCCTGTTCGTGAAGTCATTCGACGTGGCAACGAAGTTAGCTACATCGAGCCGGGTACAGAGCCATTTACGATTCAGTCAGGCAGCATGGTTGCGCCTGTTATTCCGATGATTAATCGAGATATCGAATCTCTGAATCAGTACTACGACTTTGTGAAAGTTGGTCGCTCTCGAGAAGCAGGTAGCACCACTCAAGTGCTGCGTGTCGTGCCGAAAGATGGCCTTCGCTACTCTTACGTGGTTTGGGTAGACGAAAAAACGAATCTTCCTTTGCGTGCCGACCTTTTGGATCGTGATGGCGAAGTGCTTGAACAGTACCGCACTATCTCTTACGTGGTGAACGATAAGATTGCTGAGGCTATGGGTGGCTTGAGCCAAGCTCAATTGCCGAAAGTTTTATCATTACCGGAAGGCTTAGTGAGTGAAACTAACTGGCAAGCGTCGTGGATTCCTGAAGGGTTTAAATCAAAAGAGCTTAGCCGCTATCAAATGGCTGCGACCGATAAAATGGTTGAAAGTCAGCTTTTCAGTGATGGACTGTTTAACTTTTCGGTTTATATCGCGGAAAAAGATGAGCATTCATTGAAAGGGCAGCTGGTGCGTCAAGGGCGTAGAACCTTGCACAGCTTAGTGATTGGCGATAAAGAGATCTCTGTGGTTGGTGACATTCCGCCGGCAACTGCAAAACGTATTGCTCAGTCAGTTACATTTAATAAATCGGTACAAGCGCAATGATGACCGCGCTGGCGACCGTTAGCTCGGTTGAACAAAAAGGTAAGCAATACTTTGTTCAATTGAGCTGCGAACAACAAACCAGTTGTAGCAGCTGTTCTTCTCAAAAAAACTGCGGTACGGGTATTGTGACCAAGGCTGTTGGCAATAAATCTTTGTTTTGGCAGCTTAAAACCAAAAGCTTAGTCAAAGCTGGACAAATCGTAGAAATTGGCTTTCCAGAAAAAAGCCTACTTCAGTCGGCGGCGATTGTTTATCTCATCCCACTTTTCATGTTGATGATTGGTGCTGGTTTTGGGCAACTCTTGTTACAACCCTTACTCCAGGGGGGCGAGGGCATTGTTATCTTAAGTGCAGCACTGTTTACTGCTGGTGGGATTGCCTTAGCGAAGCGGTTAGCCAAACCCATGGAAGACAAATCCAAGCAAGAAGTCGTCTTGATTCGAATCCTAGGTGAGTCTCTCGTCTAATTTATGATGCTTCTTGCCCTTAAATTGGGTAGAATCTGCCAACTTGATTGAAATGCCGCCACCAATGCTGACTGTAGATTGGACGCGTCGCGGCTTTCTTATTATCCCTATTCAAAGAGTTTAGTCACACCAAGCCTATGAAGCACATTCGTAATTTTTCGATTATCGCCCACATCGACCACGGTAAGTCGACCCTTTCTGACCGCTTAATCCAAGTTTGTGGAGGATTAAGTGAACGTGAGATGGCAGCTCAGGTCCTCGATTCTATGGATATAGAACGCGAGCGTGGTATTACAATTAAAGCGCAGAGTGTGACTTTAGATTACAAAGCTAAAGATGGTGAAACTTACCAACTTAACTTTATCGACACTCCTGGACACGTAGACTTCTCTTACGAAGTATCTCGTTCTCTAGCGGCTTGTGAAGGCGCACTACTTGTAGTGGATGCTGGCCAAGGTGTTGAAGCACAAACTCTAGCAAACTGTTACACAGCAATCGAAATGGAACTGGAAGTAGTGCCAATCTTGAACAAGATTGACCTACCAGCTGCTGAACCAGAACGTGTTGCTGAAGAAATCGAAGAGATCGTTGGCATCGATGCGATGGAAGCGACTCGCTGTTCTGCGAAAACAGGTTTGGGTGTTGATGATGTTCTAGAAAACATCGTGACGGCAATCCCGCCACCGGAAGGTGATCCTGAAGCGCCTCTACAAGCGTTGATCATTGACTCTTGGTTCGATAACTACCTTGGCGTAGTTTCTTTGGTTCGTATCAAAAACGGTAAGCTGAAGAAGAACGATAAGATCAAAGTAATGTCGACAGACCAAGTATGGGGTGTTGACCGTCTAGGTATCTTCACGCCTAAGCAAATCGATACTACAGAGCTAAATACTGGCGAAGTAGGTTGGGTTGTTTGTGGTATTAAAGACATCCTAGGTGCACCAGTTGGTGATACGTTGACGCTTGCAAAAGGCGGCAGCACTGAACGTCTACCTGGTTTCCAAAAAGTGAAGCCTCAGGTATACGCTGGTCTATTCCCTGTATCATCTGATGACTACGAAAACTTCCGTGACGCGTTAGGCAAATTAAGCCTGAACGATGCATCACTGTTCTTTGAACCAGAAAGTTCAGCAGCACTTGGTTTTGGTTTCCGTTGTGGCTTCTTAGGAATGCTTCACATGGAGATCATCCAAGAGCGTCTAGAGCGTGAATACGACCTAGACCTAATCACAACTGCTCCAACAGTAGTGTATGAAGTTGTAAAAACAGATAAAACGGTTCTTTACGTTGATAGCCCGGCTAAACTGCCAGCGGTTAATGACCTAGAAGAAATTCGTGAGCCAATTGCACGCTGTAATATTCTGGTACCTTCGGATTACCTAGGTAACGTAATCACACTGTGTGTTGAGAAGCGTGGCGTACAAGTAGACATGGTCTACCACGGTAACCAAGTTGCTGTGACGTACGATCTTCCTATGGCAGAAGTAGTTCTAGACTTCTTCGACCGTCTGAAGTCAACGTCTCGCGGCTATGCATCATTGGATTACAACTTCCAACGTTACGAGCCATCAAACATGGTACGTGTAGACGTACTGCTGAATGGCGAAACAGTTGATGCACTAGCTATCATTACGCACAAAGATATTGCTCAGTCTCGTGGTCGTCTACTGGTAGAGAAGATGAAAGAATTCATCCCTCGTCAGATGTTCGATATCGCGATTCAAGCAGCGATTGGTAACCACATCATTGCTCGTTCTACAGTGAAACAACTGCGTAAGAACGTAATCGCAAAATGTTACGGTGGTGATATCAGTCGTAAGAAGAAACTTCTTAAGAAACAAAAAGAAGGTAAGAAGCGTATGAAGCAGATCGGTAACGTTGAACTGCCTCAAGAAGCTTTCCTTGCAATCCTTCACGTTGGAAAAGACTAGGTATCAATCGCACTAACTATCTGCTGAATATTACTGGTTAAAATCGTTTATTTCTTTGTTGCAAAGATTGCAATTAGGCCCACTAGTCACTGCACTTTGCGCCTCGAACTAAACGATTTTTCCTGCGTAATCTTCCCAGCATTTAGTCAGCATGATTGATACAAATTAGAAATATTAAGCAGAGTGAAAGAGTTATGCTCTTTCACTTTCGTTATTTTTAAAGAAATGAAATTTAAGGGATATCAATGGCTAATACATTTTCGCTTATCTTAGTGATCGTAACTCTAGTGACCGGCATTGTATGGGCGTTGGAAAAGTTTGTGTGGGCGAAGAAGCGCCAGCAAAAGCTTGCTGACGTTGAAGCACAATCGAATGGCCTAGACGCTGAAACTAGCGCAAAAGTTACGGCTCAACCTTGGTGGGTTGAGAACAGTGTGTCCATTTTCCCGGTAATTGCATTTGTTTTGATCTTGCGTTCATTCATCTATGAACCGTTTCAAATCCCTTCTGGCTCGATGATGCCAACCCTTTTGGTTGGTGATTTCATCTTGGTAGAGAAGTACGCGTACGGTCTAAAAGACCCAGTATGGCGCACTCAATTGGTAGAAACAGGCAAGCCAGAACGCGGTGACTCAATCGTATTTAAGTACCCACCTCAGCCAAACATCGACTACATTAAGCGTGTTGTTGGTATGCCAGGTGACACGATTCGCTACAGCAGTCGTAAAGAGATCTGCATTCAGGCGAAGGGTACAAGTAGCTGTGAACCAGTGAAACTAAGTAATGTTGAAGAGAGCCAATTTATTCAAGATGGTGTGCCTCTGATTCAGCTGAACGAACAGCTTGGAGACGTAGAACACCAGATTTTAGTTAACCCATTGCGCCGCGATCGTGTGCAAGCATATCAGCCTCGCAATGGTGTTAACGAATGGGTCGTTCCAGAAGGCCAGTACTTTGTGATGGGTGATAACCGTGACAACAGTGCCGATAGCCGTTACTGGGGCTTTGTCCCTGAAGCAAACCTTGTTGGTAAGGCCGTTGCTATTTGGATCAGCTTCGAATTCGAACGCGGTTCAGACAGTGTACTTCCAACATGGATTCCTACTGGTGTGCGTTTTAATCGCATCGGTGGGATTCATTAATCGATCACATAACACATCGAGAGAGCATGAATTCTCCAATTGATAAACTAGAGAGAAAGATTGGCTATCAGTTTAATGATGCCGATCTTATCCACTTGGCGCTGACTCACCGCAGCGCCGCAGGTAAACATAACGAACGTCTTGAGTTTCTGGGCGATTCAATTTTAAGTTTTGTTATCGCTGATGATCTTTACCACCGTTTTCCTAAGGTAAACGAAGGTGATATGAGCCGCATGCGCGCAACATTAGTACGTGGTCATACATTGGCAGAACTAGGTCGTGAATTCGAACTAGGAGATTACTTAAAATTAGGTCCAGGTGAGTTGAAGAGTGGCGGTTTCCGTCGTGATTCTATTCTAGCGGATGCGGTTGAAGCGGTCATCGGCGCTGTCTATTTAGATAGTGATACCGAGACGGTTCGCGGCATTATTTTAAGCTGGTACCAATCTCGCCTAGATGCTATTCAGCCTGGAGTATCTCAAAAAGATCCGAAAACTCGCCTACAAGAGTTTTTGCAAGGTCGAAGAAATCCTCTACCTGTCTACACAGTGACTAATATTAAAGGTGAAGCACACAACCAAGAGTTTACGGTTGAGTGTGAAGTGGCAGGTGTGGATAAACCTGTTATCGGTAAAGGCACTAGCCGCCGCAAGGCAGAACAAGCGGCTGCTGAAACAGCATTAGAGCAACTAAGCAATGTCTGATAACAACCAAGATTTCGATATCGATGCATTCTTTTCATCTGATAGCAAAAAAACAGGCCTACCGGAAAACCAACACTGTGGCTTCATCGCTATTGTCGGTCGCCCAAATGTAGGTAAGTCGACGCTTCTGAACCATATTCTGGGTCAGAAGATTTCTATTACATCACGTAAACCACAGACGACACGTCACCGTATTATGGGCGTTGAAACTGAGGGTGATTACCAAGCGATCTTTGTTGATACTCCTGGACTTCATATTGAAGAAAAGCGTGCCATCAACCGCTTGATGAACCGTGCGGCGAACAGCTCATTGAGTGATGTAAACCTAGTATTCTTCCTTGTCGATGGTACTCACTGGACTGACGACGATGAGATGGTTCTGAACAAACTGAAGAAGACTGACTTCCCAGTTGTACTTTGCATCAACAAAGTAGATAACGTTCAAGACCGTACTAACGTGATGCAGCACATGATGGAAGTCTCTAAGAAGATGGACTTCATTGATGTAGTGCCAATCTCAGCGAAGCAAGGTAAAAATATGGATGTACTGCGTAAGCACGTACGTGAACATTTACCTAAAGCGACACACCACTTCCCTGAAGAATACGTGACTGATCGCTCGCAACGTTTTATGGCCTCTGAAATTATCCGTGAAAAGCTGATGCGCTTTACGGGTGACGAGCTACCTTACTCGGTAACGGTTGAAATCGAACGTTTCGATTACAACCCAGATAACGATGGCTTCCACATCAATGCACTGATTCTTGTTGAGCGTACAGGCCAGAAGAAAATGGTGATTGGTAAAGCGGGCGAGAAGATCAAAACGATTGGTCGTGAAGCGCGTATCGATATGGAAGAGCTATTCGGCCGTAAGGTTTACCTAGAGACTTGGGTCAAGGTTAAATCTGGCTGGGCTGATGATGAGCGTGCACTTCGCTCGTTAGGCTACATCGACGATCTATAATATATTGAACGTCACTTTCTGAGATTAAGAAAGTTGAACTGAAGATAAATCCAAGAGAGAGTGCGAACTCTCTCTTTTTGTATCTGTAATAAGGGTAAGTGATTGAGCGAAGGGTTACAGCGATGCTTTGTGTTGCACCGTCGACCATACAGTGAGTCGAGCCTGATCTTGGACGTCTTCAGCGAAGAGTTCGGTCGGGTGACGTTGATGTCTAAAGGCGCTCGCAGCAAGCGTTCCAATTTGAAAGGTGCATTACAACCTTTTACGCCGCTATTGCTTAAGTGGTCTGGTAATGGTTCGATGAAAACCTTACGCCAAGCTGAACCCATCAGCTTGGGGCTCCCTCTCGCCGGTATTAATCTGTATTCAGGCATGTACGTGAACGAGCTTATCGGTCGGGTATTGATGGCGGAAGTACCGATGCCTGCACTTTTTCACGACTATCTTCATGCTTTAACAGAGCTGGCGCATAATGATAATCCTGAGCCAGCACTGCGTCGCTTTGAGCTGGCTCTATTATCTGCTATGGGTTACGGCGTCGACTTTTTACACTGCGCGGGCACTGGCGAAGCGATTGATCCGAGCATGACTTATCGCTATCGAGAGCAGAAAGGTTTCATCGCTTCAGTACGTCGAGATAACCTGACTTTTATGGGCGATGAACTTATTGCAATCAGCGAACGTAGGTTTATCACTAAAGAGCAGTTAAAAGCGGCAAAACGCTTTACACGCATAGCCTTAAAGCCGTATCTTGGCGGCAAACCATTAAAAAGTAGAGAGCTATTTATGCCAACAATAGCCCTCTCCAGAGCACGGAGTATTGGAAAATGAGCTCAATCCTTTTAGGCGTTAATATCGACCATATTGCAACACTACGTAATGCACGTGGTACTAAATACCCAGATCCAGTACACGCAGCTGAAATCGCTGAACGTGCTGGTGCAGATGGCATTACTATTCACCTGCGTGAAGACCGTCGTCACATCGTTGATCGCGATGTGCGTATTCTGGCTGAAACACTTCAAACTCGCATGAACTTGGAGATGGCCGTAACGGACGAGATGGTTCAAATTGCACTCGATACTAATCCTGAGTTTGTTTGTCTGGTTCCTGAAAAACGTGAAGAGCTAACCACTGAAGGTGGCTTGGACGTGGTTGGTCAACTTGAAAAGATCAAAGCTGCGACGGAAAAACTGTCTGCTGCTGGCATTAAGGTGTCTCTGTTTATCGATGCTGACCGTGAGCAAATCGACGCAGCAAAAGAGTGTGGCGCACCGTTCATTGAACTGCACACTGGCCATTATGCGGATGCTAAAACAGAAGAAGACCAACAAGACGAGCTGAAAAAGATTGCTGCAGGCGCAAGCTACGCGGACGATCTTGGTATCACAGTTAATGCGGGTCATGGTCTGACTTACCACAACGTAGCACCGATTGCGGCACTTCCAGAGATCTACGAGCTGAACATCGGTCACTCGATCATGGGACGTGCAGTGTTTGATGGCTTAAACAAAGCCGTTGCAGACATGAAAGCAATCATGGAAACAGCACGTAACAACGCTTAGTTCGGCAAGTCGTCGGCACTAAGCGATGTACAGTTAATCATTAGACAGAAGTTAAGTAGTAGAGGAAACATGGCAGTTGTTGGATTAGGTACAGATATCGCAGAAATCGAACGTGTCGAGAAGGCGCTGTCGCGAAGTGGCGACGCTTTTGCTCAGCGTATTTTGACGGATTCTGAGTTTGAAGTATTCCAACAGTTGAAGCAAAAAGGCCGTTACCTTGCAAAACGTTTTGCTGCTAAAGAAGCTGCATCTAAGGCGTTAGGTACGGGGATTGCGCTGGGTGTTACCTTCCACGACTTTGAGATTTCAAACGATGAGCATGGTAAGCCAGTATTGAGCTTACACAAGAAAGCGCGTGAAATCGCAGAGGCGAATGGCACAACATCGATTCATCTGACTATCTCGGATGAGCGTCACTACGCTGTGGCAACGGTGTTACTCGAATCGTAAACAGATTATCGCGACTTTATATCTAGTGCTCTTGGCTCTAGACAGAAAAAAGCAGAGCTCATGAGCTCTGCTTTTTTATTGGCGGGTAAACCCTCTAAAGAATACTAGTGAGTAACAAGTACCCGCTAGGCCTTCGCCTGTTTCAAGTAGTGAATCGCGGTTGCTTGAACCTTATCTAATTCATCCTGAAGCTCGAAAAGCTCAGGTTCAATGTCTTCAACAGAAGTACCTGAACGCAGCTCTTTCTCTATTGTCGCACATACCGATTTTAGCCTTGGTACGCCGCTGTACGAGCTGCTGCCATGCATCTTGTGAATGATGTGTATCAGCTCTTCAACTGGATAGTCACTGTCTTCTATCGCTTTGTCTGCTGCCTCATACACCTCTGGAATAAAGTCGACGAGCATTTGCAGCATATCGCGTGCGAGGTCTTCTTTATTGGCGGCTTGTTTCATCGCAGCTTGCCAATCAATGATGATGTTTGTGTGCACGCTGGCTTCAGTTTCTGACACCGGACCGTTGTCGACTTCAGCAGAGACCGCTGGGTGGTCTGGATCTATTTTTTCGATGAGCTCAACCTCAGAGGTCGAGCTCCAATGAATCAGAACCTGCTGTAAAACATGCTCTTCAATAGGTTTGGTTAGGTAGTCATCCATGCCCGCTTCAAGCAGTCGATCTCGTTCGCCAATCATTGCATGTGCGGTCACGGCAATTACAGGTGTATTCGCATTGTTCGCCAGTTTTTTGATGTTCTGACAAGCGGTTACACCGTCCATCTGTGGCATTTGAATATCCATGAAGATGATATCAAATGGCGTCTCTGTCGCTTTGTCTATCGCCTGCTGACCACTGGTACAACTGATGACGGTTTCTACACGCTCTTTAAGCAGCGCGGTAATCAACTTAAGGTTGGCTGGGTTGTCGTCTACTGCCATCACAGTAAGCGGTAACTTCTCTTCAGAATGCGTTTCAATCGCTGGTGCAATCAAGGTAGGTGCCTGATTCGATACCAGAGTTTGCAGCAACTTCTTACGAGAAAGAGGCTTGGTGATGCACTGAACATCGACCTCTTTCATTAGTTGCTCACCCAACGCTAGCTCGGTACTTGGTGTACCAATAATCACGTTTTGAGCAATCTTCTTCGCACCGATCGCCCAACCACTCACAGTATCAAATTGATACTCTTGGTTGGCGGCTAGGTTAAGCAGAACGTAGTCATACGAGGTCGTCTCATCTGGCATCACCGAACGATACGTTACCACTAAGCCTTCTTGGGTTAGGATTTGCTGAGTAATCGATGCCGCTTGCATGTTTGGCTCGATAAGCAGCAGTTGTTTGTCTTGCAGACACTGCGTCTCAATCAGCTCTGTCATCGGCATATCAGTCGTTGATAGTCTCAAGGTGAACCAGAAGGTAGAGCCTTGGTGAAGACGACTGGTTAGGCTGATCTCTCCGCCCATTTGGCTGACCAGTTTTTGGGTGATAACCAGACCTAAGCCTGTACCGCCGTAACGACGAGAGATACTTGCATCGGCTTGGCTGAAAGCTTGGAAAAGCTGAGCTTGTTGACGCTCAGAAATACCAATACCCGTATCGCGAACCATGAATTGCAGCTCGATGTTGTCTTCACTTTGTGAGCGAAGCTCAACGCTGATATCAATGTTGCCGCGTTCGGTAAACTTGATTGAGTTACCAACAAGGTTGGTTAGGATCTGCTGAATACGCAGTGGATCGCCCACCACACCTGGCGGTACTTTAGGGTCGATCTTCAGTGTCAGTTCTAGGCCTTTCTCATGAGCGTTGGTTGCTTGAAGGTTTACTACCTCTTCAAGGCTGGCTTGGAATTCAAATGGGATGTTCTCTAGGGCTAATTTACCGGCTTCAAGTTTCGAGAAGTCCAAGATATCGTTGATGATGCTAAGCAGGTTGTTTGCCGAGCGTTCAATGGTTTGCAGGTAATCGGTTTGACTGTTCGATAGGTGAGTCTTGAGCATTTGACGAGTAAAGCCAATCACACCGTTCAGCGGCGTTCTCAATTCGTGAGACATATTCGCTAAGAACTCAGACTTAACACGAGCCGCTTCTTGAGCGCGTTTCTTCGCGATGTCTAACTCAACGTTTTGAATCTCTAGTTGTTCAAGAGTTTCACGCAAATCTGATGTGGCCTGGTCGATACTGTGCTGCATCTCGACGTGATACTCTGATAGCGATACCGCCATCGCATTGATACCGTTTTTCAGCGAGTCTAGCTCACCATGCATCTTACCTTCGATACGCACATCTAGGTGACCTCGACGAATTCGGTCGACCATGTTTTTCATGTGTGTGATCGGTTGAGTGACATCGTGCATTAAGCGGAACGCAAACACGCCCGATAAACCAAGCCCGAGAATCAACACTAAGAATGCAGAGAACACTTCTTGATATTGCTGCAATCGAAGTGATGAAAGATCTAATTCAATCGCAATGTAGCCGATCGCTTGATTAGCTTGAGACTGACCGTTGGCTGAATTGATGTACTGGCCTTCGGCGATGATAGGTGTCCGCAGAATCAGCGTATTATCGAGAAGGTTCGATGAGCTTAAATGCGGGATCGGTTTATCTTTGGGGTAGGTCAGGCTTTCAAAATCGGGGTGGAAGTTTGAGGTTACAAACAACTCATGACGCTCATCAAACACCGCGATACTGCGCACTAGCTTAGAATTCTTTCGATGCGCATAGCTAATAAGCTGACGAACAGACTCTCGACTTTCGAGCTTCATGCCTGATTCACTCGTAATCGCAAGTGGCTCAATGATGCTAGTACCAGTGTTAACCACTTGACCTTCAAGGTCTTGATAGCGGTTAAATGAGAAAAATGCACTCAATAGCAACCCAATAATCAGGGTTGGAGCTAGAGTTAAGGTAATTACACGGGCTCTTAAGCCATATCTGGTCATGTTCTTTAATTACATCGAGGTCTGGATATGGGAAAATAACGCACACAATGGCGGTTAAGTGAACGGTAAGCTTAATCAAAGCCGTGACGTTCGACAATGATTCCAAGACATAATAGTGAGTCCTGGATACCAATTACTTATTAAAAGATACATTAGGCACAAGCAATGGCACGTTTTTTCCAACCAAAAAAGAAAACTCAACTCGAGACCAAGCATCAATCGGTTTTGGTTGAACGAATGGATCACAATGGCGCTGGCATCGCTTATCAAAAGAATAAACCGGTTTTCATTGATGGCGCATTGCCCGGTGAGCAGGTGGTTATTCAACTTACTGAGAGCAAAAGTAAGTTTTCGCGAGCTAAACTCATCAAGTTATTGAAGCCGAGCGAGCAGCGTTTAAAGCCGTTTTGTAAGCACTTTAATCAGTGTGGTGGCTGTCACCTTCAACACCTAGGTTACTCTTCTCAGGTTGAGCATAAATCGCAATCTCTGACGCACCTGATGAGCCAATACCAAACGGCGAACACTGAAGTTGCACAACCTATTGTCGGTGATGAAACCGGTTATCGACGTCGCGCACGTATCAGCCTATTTGTTGATAAGAAGACACAACAGCTTCAATTCGGTTTCCGTAAGAAGCAGAGTAAGCAGATTGAAAACATCACCGACTGTGCCGTGCTTGATCCTCGCCTTAATGTGTTGCTGCCAAAACTGAAAAATTTACTGAACACTTTCAACAGCCTTACGTCTTTAGGACACGTTGAATTGGTGTTGGGCGATACTGGCCCTGTTATGGTTCTACGTCACCTTAAGCCTTTAGTTGAAAAAGATGAGCAAGCGCTGATTGCGTTAGCAAAAGAAGAAGGCGCTACGCTGTACTCGATGCCTGAAACCGATAAGTTGGCCCGTCTGGTTGGTGATGCGCCTAGCTACAGCGAAACTGGCGTGACGTTACCGTTTGAGCCAAACCACTTTATCCAAGTAAACCAGAAAGTGAATCAGCAGATGGTGGCTCAAGCGATTGAGTGGCTAGAACCTCAAGCGGATGAGCGAGTGCTAGACCTGTTTTGTGGTCTCGGTAACTTTAGTCTGCCTATCGCGCAACAATCGGCGTTTGTGGTTGGTGTAGAAGGCGTTGATGAAATGGTTCAGCAAGCCGCATCTAATGCAGCGTTAAACCAGTTAAGCAATACGGAATTTTACCAAGCTAACCTTGAAGAAGACTTATCTTCACAGCCTTGGGCAAAAGAGAAATTCGATAAAGTATTGCTTGACCCGGCACGTGCGGGAGCGAGTGGGATCGTTGATCAAATTTCAGCGTTAGGAGCGAAGCGTGTGGTTTATGTTTCGTGTAATCCTGCTACTCTAGCTAGAGATTCTGAGAGCTTAGAAAAACAAGGCTATCAATTAGCCAAACTGGGTATGTTGGACATGTTCCCACACACCAGTCATCTAGAATCGATGGCTCTCTTTATCAAGGCTTAGAGGCCCTTAAACAAGGCTTCAAATGAATCACAAAGGCGCAGGGAAGCCTGCGCTGATATCAATATGGTCGAACTAACTTGGAACCAGTTAGTCATATTGAATTGGGTATAAAACATAATAACTAGGAAGGCATGATGGTTGCGGTACGAAGCGCACATTTAAACCCAAGCGAACAGTTTGAGCTAGAAAGTTGGATTGCGTCATTGAATCAAGACGCAAAAACCTCGAATAAACTGATTAAAGTTTATCGTCACTGTGAAGAACTTTTAAAAGATCACGAGCAAGCATCGCTCTTGCTTTGGCGTGGCCGTGAGATGATCGAAATCTTGGTCACCTTGTCCATGGACCGTGCCACTTTAATTGCTGCACAACTTTTCCCCGTCGTCTCAAGCGGCGTTTTTGAGCGCGAAGCGTTTGAAGAAAGCTACGGTAAAGAAACCGTAAAGTTGATCGATGGCGTTGAAGAAATGGCGGCCTTAGGCCAGTTAAACGTGACCCTTGAAGGCAGTGCTGCCTCGGGTCAAGTTGATAACGTTCGACGCATGCTACTGGCTATGGTCGATGATTTCCGCTGCGTAGTCATCAAACTCGCTGAACGAATCTGTAACCTTATCGAGGTAAAAAAAGCGCCTGATGCTGTGCGTCGCGCGGCCGCAAAAGAGTGTTCTAACATCTATGCCCCACTGGCAAACCGTTTAGGTATCGGCCAACTTAAGTGGGAAATCGAAGATTACGCATTCCGCTACCAACAACCAGATACCTACAAGCAGATTGCAAAACAGCTGTCTGAGCGTCGTATCGTTCGTGAACAATACATCACAGATTTCGTTGATGATTTAACCGCAGAAATGCAGCGTTCAAACATCAATGCTGAAGTGAGTGGCCGACCAAAACACATCTACAGTATCTGGCGCAAAATGCAGAAGAAAGGCTTAGCCTTCGATGAGCTTTTTGACGTACGAGCAGTACGTATTATCGCTGACCAGCTGCAAGACTGTTACGCCGGCCTTGGGGTGGTACACACTAAATACAAGCACCTCCCGAGCGAATTTGATGACTATGTGGCGAACCCTAAGCCAAATGGTTACCAGTCGATTCATACCGTAGTACTTGGCCCTGAAGGCAAGACCATTGAGATTCAGATCCGTACTAAGCAAATGCACGAAGACTCTGAGCTTGGTGTGGCGGCGCACTGGAAGTACAAAGAAGGAGCTTCAAGCGGCCGTAGTGGCTACGATGAGAAAATCACTTGGTTGCGTAAACTTATCGACTGGCAAGAAGAGATGTCGGACTCTGGCGAGATGCTGGATGAGGTACGTAGCCAAGTCTTCGATGACCGTGTATACGCATTTACTCCACGTGGTGACGTGGTCGACTTACCAATGGGCGCAACCCCGTTGGATTTCGCCTACCACATCCACTCGATGGTCGGACACCGCTGTATCGGTGCCAAAGTAGCGGGGCGTATCGTACCGTTCACTCATAAACTATCGATGGGCGATCAAGTTGAGATCATCACGCAGAAAGAGCCGAACCCATCTCGTGACTGGTTAAATCCAACCACAGGTTTTGTTCATTCTGGTCGAGCTCGAGCGAAAATCAACGCTTGGTTCCGCGCACAAAGCCGTGAGAAAAACCTAGAAGCGGGTCGTGATATCCTGGAAGTTGAGCTAGCGAAAGTAGGCGCAACCCTAAAAGATGCTGATCAATACGCACTAAAACGCTTTAACGTGAATACGCCAGACGAACTCTATGCAGGTATTGGTAGTGGCGACTTGCGTATTAACCAAGTGGTTAATCACATCAATGCGCTAGTGAATAAGCCAACGGCGGAAGAAGAAGACAAGAAAGCGCTAGAGAAACTGCTTGAGTCGGAAAACAAGCCGGCACAACAGAGTCGTCCGAAGAAAGATGCGGTAGTGGTTGAGGGCGTTGATAACCTAATGACGCACCTAGCGCGTTGCTGTCAGCCAATCCCAGGTGATGTGATTAAAGGTTACATCACTCAAGGTCGTGGTATCTCAGTGCACCGCGCTGACTGTGAACAGCTAGGCGAGCTAAGCGTGCATGCGCCAGAACGTATCATTGATACCGTTTGGGGTAATGGCTTTGTCGGTTCATACATCCTAACGCTGCGTGTTGAAGCGCTAGAACGTAATGGCTTGTTGAAAGATATCACCTCACTGTTCTCGAATGAAAAGATCAGCGTGACCACAATGAAGAGCCGCATCGACTACAAGCGTCAGCTATCGGTAATGGATTTCGATTTGGAAGTGACCAATATTGAAATTCTGAGTCGCGTTACCAGCCGAGTAGAACAAATCAAAGATGTTATGTCAGTCAAAAGGTTGGGGTAGGCCAAAATACTATCCACGTCATTCCCTACAGTGAGGGACGAACGTGATAGGGAATCTCGTAAAGCGATTTGAGATCCCCAACTCGCTCATTCTTCGCTCTTGGGGATGACGGAAAGAATAGAAAGGTGAGTGGTTTTGGCTGCTCGCCTTTTTTAGTTTTAGAAGACGTTATAAATTTAAAAATCAAAGACAGTGAATAGGAAGAAAACGATGAATCACCCGATTGAACAACTTGAACAGATTATGACTAAGCTGCGCGATCCAGAAGGTGGCTGTCCTTGGGATTTGAAACAAAATTTTGAAACAATTGTGCCGCATACTATCGAAGAAACCTACGAGGTGGTGGACGCGATTCACAACAAAGATTGGCCGAACCTACAAGAAGAGTTGGGTGACTTGTTGTTTCAGGTGATCTTCTATAGCCAGTTAGCGAAAGAACAGGGGTTGTTTGAGTTCTCTGATGTGGTTGATGGCATTAACGAAAAGCTAACACGCCGCCATCCGCATGTGTTTTCTGATACCGAGTTTGCGAGCGATGAAGAAATTAATGCCAACTGGGAAGCTGAAAAAGCCAAAGAAAAAGCTCAGGCAGGCAAAACTCAAGAAAGTATTCTAGACTCAATACCAAACTCTCTACCTGCGCTTTCACGTGCTACAAAGATTCAAAAACAGGTAGCGAAATATGGCTTTGATTGGGACTCTATTGGCCCAGTGGCTAATAAGGTTTTAGAGGAAGTCGATGAGGTGCTGGAAGAGGCACTTCAAGTGACGCCAAATGAAGATTTGGTTGAAGAAGAGTTGGGAGACTTGCTGTTTGCGACGGTCAATTTGGTACGACATTTAGGTAAAAACCCAGAATCGGCACTCAATAAAGCCAATCTCAAGTTTTCGCGTCGCTTTAAAGGGGTGGAACAAAAAGTTCGTCAGCAAGATAAAAATTTGACTGACTTTTCACTACAACAGCTTGATTCCATGTGGGATGAAGTCAAAGTGGCGGAGAAAAGATAACCAAAGCTTTTATCATGAATTGATTTGAAGCAAAAAATAAAAAATAGCAGTGTGATAGATTTCACGTTGTGGCGATAAGGGGCTTCTGGTATATTTTCATCCCGTCCAGAAGTAGTCCATTTCCCTCATTCAACCAATTTCAGGTTAAACATGACGACAAATTACATTTTTGTTACTGGCGGGGTTGTATCCTCTCTAGGTAAAGGTATTGCTGCAGCATCTCTTGCAGCTATTTTAGAAGCTCGTGGTCTTAAAGTGACCATGATGAAGCTTGACCCTTACATCAACGTTGATCCAGGCACTATGAGCCCGACTCAGCACGGTGAAGTGTTCGTTACGGAAGATGGCGCTGAAACAGACCTTGACCTTGGTCACTATGAGCGATTCATTCGCACCAAGATGACTAAGCGTAACAACTTCACTGCAGGTCGTGTTTACTCAGACGTACTAGCAAAAGAGCGTCGCGGTGATTACCTAGGTGCAACAATTCAGGTTATCCCACACATCACTAACTCTATCAAAGAGCGTGTAATTGCTGGCGCAGCTGGCCACGATATCGCGATCGTTGAAGTTGGTGGTACGGTTGGTGATATCGAATCTCTACCATTCATGGAAGCGATTCGTCAGCTAGCAGTAGAACTAGGCCGTGAACGCGCAATGTTCATGCACCTTACTCTAGTGCCATACCTAGCAGCTGCGGGCGAAGTGAAAACTAAGCCAACGCAACACTCTGTAAAAGAGCTACTGTCTATTGGTATTCAGCCAGACATCCTAGTTTGTCGTTCAGACCGCAACATTCCTTCGAACGAGCGTAAGAAAATTGCTCTGTTCTGTAATGTGCAAGAAAATGCAGTTATTTCTATGCGCGATGTTGACTCTATCTACAAGATCCCTCAGCTTATTAAAGCTCAAGGTACTGATGAACTTGTATGTAAGCGTTTCGGCATCACAGCTCCAGAAGCAGACCTGTCTGAATGGGAACAAGTAATTTACGAAGAAGCTAACCCAACGGGTGAAGTGACGATTGGTATGGTTGGTAAGTACATTGAACTACCAGACGCATACAAATCAGTAAATGAAGCGCTAAAACACGCGGGCTTGAAAAATCGCCTAAGCGTTAATATTAAATACGTAGATTCACAAGACGTTGAGTCTCGTGGCTTAGAAGTTTTAGAAGGCCTAGATGCAATCCTAGTTCCTGGTGGCTTTGGTGACCGTGGTGTTGAAGGTAAGATTCTTGCTGCTCAATACGCTCGTGAAAACAAAGTACCGTACTTAGGTATCTGTCTAGGTATGCAAGTAGCACTTATCGAGTACGCTCGTAACGTTGCGAAAATGGAAGGGGCACACTCTTCTGAATTCTGTACTGAAACTAAGTACCCAGTTGTTGGTCTTATCACTGAGTGGACTGATGGCGAAGGTAAAGTTGAAGAGCGTACAGAAACATCTGACCTTGGCGGCACAATGCGTCTTGGTTCACAGCTTTGTCACCTAGCGAAAGGGACGAAAGCTTACGAATTATACGGTAGCGCGACGATCCATGAACGTCACCGTCACCGTTACGAAGTGAACAACAATCTTCGTCCACAAATCGAAAAAGCGGGCCTAAAAGTATCGGGTCTATCTGCGGACAAGAAACTGGTTGAAGTTATTGAGAACCCGAACCACCCATGGTTCGTTGCTGCTCAATTCCACCCAGAGTTCACTTCAACACCTCGCGATGGTCACCCATTGTTTGCAGGTTTCGTTAAAGCGGCTGGTGAGTTCCAGCGCGGCGAGTTAGAGAAGTAAAAAGGAATACAGGTAGCTGCGTAAGTTGTGCTGCTACCTTTAAATTTGACATTTATATATTCAACGAGAAGGAAACATTCAATGTCTAAGATCGTTAAAGTTCTAGGTCGTGAAATCATCGATTCACGTGGTAACCCAACTGTAGAAGCTGAAGTACACCTAGAAGGCGGTTTCGTAGGTATGGCTGCTGCTCCATCTGGCGCATCTACTGGTTCTCGCGAAGCTCTTGAGCTACGTGACGGCGACAAATCACGTTTCCTAGGTAAAGGTGTTCTTAAAGCTATTGAAGCTGTAAACGGCCCAATCGCTGAAGCTCTAGTTGGTACTGACGCTAAAGCACAAGCTGACGTTGACCAAATCATGCTTGACCTAGACGGTACTGATAACAAGTCTAAGTTCGGCGCGAACGCTATCCTAGCTGTATCTCTAGCTAACGCAAAAGCTGCTGCTGCTGCGAAAGGCATGCCTCTATACGAGCACATCGCTGAGCTAAACGGTACTGCTGGTCAGTTCTCTATGCCTCTACCAATGATGAACATCATCAACGGTGGTGAGCACGCAGATAACAACGTTGACATCCAAGAGTTCATGATCCAACCAGTTGGCGCTAAAACTCTTAAAGAAGGTCTACGTATCGGCGCTGAAGTATTCCACAACCTAGCTAAAGTTCTTAAGTCTAAAGGCTACAGCACTGCAGTTGGTGATGAAGGTGGTTTCGCTCCTAACCTTAAGTCTAACGCTGAAGCTCTAGAAGTTATCGCAGAAGCTGTTGCAGCTGCTGGTTACGAACTAGGTAAAGACGTTACTCTTGCTATGGACTGTGCAGCATCTGAGTTCTTCGACAAAGAAGCTGGCATCTACAACATGAAGGGCGAAGGTAAAACTTTCACTTCTGAAGAGTTCAACCACTACCTAGCTGAGCTAGCGAACAACTTCCCAATCGTTTCTATCGAAGACGGTCTTGACGAGTCAGATTGGGATGGCTTCAAGCACCAAACTGAACTTCTAGGCGACAAGCTTCAAATCGTTGGTGACGATCTGTTCGTTACAAACACTAAGATTCTTGCTGAAGGTATCGAGAAAGGCGTAGCTAACTCTATCCTTATCAAGTTCAACCAAATCGGTTCTCTAACAGAGACTCTAGCTGCTATCAAGATGGCTAAAGACGCTGGCTACACTGCAGTAATCTCTCACCGTTCTGGCGAAACTGAAGATGCAACTATCGCTGATCTAGCGGTAGGTACAGCTGCAGGTCAAATCAAAACTGGTTCTATGAGCCGTTCTGACCGTGTTGCTAAGTACAACCAACTTATCCGTATCGAAGAAGCTCTAGGTTCTAAAGCTCCTTACAACGGTCTTAAAGAAGTTAAAGGTCAATAATTCGTCCTATTTGGCACTGTAGCTGCGTTAACTGCAGAAGATTCACTAAGTCACATAGGAAACTATGCTCCATAGCTGAATCTTCTTTGTTGCCTTGCTACAGCACCAACTAGTTAGAATTATGCACTAATACTTTTGAATGCCTCGCTTATGCGGGGCATTTTTTTGTCTGTAGAAAACTGAATGAAAGAAGCTCTAGGCTCTAAAGCTCCTCCTTGTCACATATAAAGTTCGTCATTCCCTAGACTGACGAAGGAAGGAGTAGGGAATCTCATTGTTTTCCTGACAATGACTCCCCGACTTATTGATTCCCTGACACCACATATCTCGCACCAATAAGCTCATTATGGTATATATGTGCCTTATTCTAGTTCCTTCTTTTTCAACCGGCGAAAGGTGTTATGCGAATTTTTGCTTTAGTACTGCTCATAGTGTTTGGCTGGCTACAACACACACTGTGGCTCGGTAAAAATGGTATCTCTGATTACTACGGTGTGAACAACGAAATCCAAGTTCAACAGCAAGTAAATGAAAAGCTGCATATTCGAAATGCAGAAATGTTTGCTGAAATTGACGATCTACGCCAAGGCTTAGACGCGATAGAAGAACGCGCACGTCATGAACTTGGAATGGTCAAAGAAGGTGAAACGTTTTATCGCATCATTGGTGAGGAATCCCATTAATGTCGACTCAACTTCAAAGCGTGATTGCCGTTGTACCTGCGGCGGGCGTCGGTAGCCGAATGAAGGCAGACCGCCCTAAGCAATATCTCAAGATTCACGGCAAAACAATTTTAGAGCACACCATTGAGAAATTACTGTCTCACCCACAAGTCGCTCAAATTGTCGTTGCGATCAGCGATGATGACCCATACTACCCTGATCTAGCACTCAACCTGAACCCGCAAGTGATCAGAGTGTCAGGCGGAAGCGAGCGAGCGGACTCTGTACTCTCTGCGCTAAACTATATCGCTGAGCAGCAGCTTAGTGATTGGGTAATGGTTCACGATGCGGCAAGGCCGTGTGTTCAGCTAAGTGATATCGACAAGCTAATTTCAGGCGCGATGAACCACGATGTCGGGGCTATTTTGGCCGCGCCCGTTCGTGACACGATGAAGCGAGGTGCCCAAGGGCAGATTGAGCATACCGTTGAACGAGCTGATCTATGGCACGCACTGACGCCGCAAATGTTTAGAGCAGAACCTCTCTGGAATACATTAAGTGAGGCGCTTCAACAAGGTGTTTCAATTACCGATGAAGCTTCAGCCTTTGAGTGGAAAGGTTTATCGCCCGCATTAATCGCTGGGCGTTCAGATAATTTTAAGATTACTCAGCCAGAAGATTTAGCGCTCGCTGAGTTCTATTTAAGTCAGAATAAGGAATAATGATGATTCGTATTGGCCATGGCTTTGATGTACATAAGTTTGGTGGTGAAGGCCCGGTAATTATTGGTGGCGTGAGCGTCCCTTATGAACAAGGTCTTATTGCACACTCAGACGGTGATGTTGCCCTACATGCGTTATGTGACGCTCTATTAGGTGCGATTGCTGCGGGTGATATTGGACGTCATTTCCCAGACACTGATGACGAATGGAAAGGTGCGGATAGCCGTGAGCTATTGAAAGATGTTTATCGTCGAGTAAAAGAGCAAGGCTACGTGATTGGTAATGCCGATATTACTATCATGGCGCAAGCACCAAAAATGGCGCCTCATATAGACTCTATGTGCCAAGCTATTGCACAAGACTTAGAAACCAGCATCAGTAATGTGAATGTAAAAGCGACGACCACAGAGCGTTTAGGTTTTACAGGTCGCAAAGAGGGCATCGCATGTGAAGCGGTGGTCCTAATTACCAAAAGTGCGTAAGCACCAACACGAAAAGAACAGCATGTCAGATATTTTATCTTCATTGGCTTATCTAAACGGTAAACCAACTGCGAAAGCAAAACTAAAAGCAAAAGCCGAACACTTTGTCGTTAATGAAGACTTGGGTTTTGAATTTACCGGCGAAGGCGAGCATCTCATGGTTCGCATCCGTAAAACGGGTGAGAACACGAGCTTCGTGGCCAATGAGCTGGCTAAAGCTTGCGGTGTTAAGTCGAAAGACGTGAGCTGGGCGGGTTTGAAAGACCGCCACGCTGTGACAGAGCAGTGGTTGAGTGTACACCTACCAAAAGGTGAGCCTGACTTTTCAGGGTTCTTAGCACAGTACCCAAGCATTGAGATCTTGGCGACAGCAAGACACAACAAAAAGTTACGTCCGGGTGATTTAGTTGGCAACCAATTCGAGCTGACTTTGTCTGAAGTAACAGACTGTGATGATGTCGTAAAACGTTTGGAAAAAGTCGCTCAAGTCGGTGTGCCAAATTACTTCGGTGCTCAGCGTTTTGGTAATGAAGGTAACAACTTATCTGAAGCTCGTCGTTGGGGCCGTGATAACGTTCGTACTCGTAACCAGAATAAGCGCAGCTTGTACCTTTCTGCGGCTCGCTCGTGGATTTACAACCTGATCCTGTCGGACCGTATTGAGCAAGATGCGTTTGCATCGGCATTGGTTGGCGATATTGTCATGAAAGACGGCGCTCAACTGGCAGTAACAGCAGACAACATTGAAGCTGTAAACCAAGACATTGCGAACGGTTCTGCTTTGATAACTGTTGCTTTGGCTGGCGATAATGCCTTACCAACGATTGATGAGTCTCAAGCGTTAGAGCAAAAACATCTTGATTCTGAACCGGATCTAATGGCTCTGATTCGTGGTAACCGTATGCGTCATGATCGCCGTGAAGCATCGTTAAAACCAACCGATTTAACTTGGGAAGTGAACGAAGATAATGTCACTCTTAAGTTCTCTCTAGACGCAGGTTGTTTCGCAACCGCTATCGTTCGAGAGTTGGTTGAAGAAGTACACGTAGAGAGAACCTACGAGCAATAACGATTCTGCTTGGAGCTGAGTCACTTGATATTGGAATTTAAGTGACTTGGCTTAGCATGGGAACAAAAGAAAGGATACAAGATGAAGATTTTACTCAGCAATGATGATGGTGTGCACGCTCAAGGTATTCATGAGCTGGCAAATGAGCTACGTGATCTTGCTGACGTTATCATTGTTGCCCCTGACCGTAATCGCTCGGGTGCGTCAAATTCATTAACTTTAGAACAGCCTCTGCGTGTTCAAGAGATTACTGAAAATACCTATTCGGTACAAGGAACACCGACCGACTGTGTGCATTTTGCGTTAAACGAACTGCTAAAGAATGACATGCCTGATCTGGTATTAACGGGCATTAATCACGGTGCTAACCTGGGTGATGACGTGCTTTATTCCGGCACGGTGGCTGCAGCAATGGAAGGGCATTTTCTAGGCGTTCAATCGGTAGCGTTTTCTCTGGTGGGAAAAAAACATTTTAAGACAGCGGCAGCGATTGCTCGTCGTATTGTCGAACAACATTTAGCAAACCCAATCCCGACCAACCGCTTGTTGAACGTAAACGTTCCTGATTTAGCCTTAGAACAATTGTCTGGTACTCAGGTGACGCGCTTAGGTGCTCGTCATCACGCTGAAGATATGATCAAGCAAAAAGACCCGCGTGGTCACGATATCTATTGGCTTGGCCCTCCGGGTAAAGAGCAAGATGCCGGTGAAGGTACCGATTTTTACGCGATTGAGCATGGCTTTGTGTCGGTAACACCGTTGCAGGTTGATCTGACGGCGCATGAGTCGTTGGGTGCGATGGCAACATGGTTAGGGGAGAAGTAAGTGAGTAATCCGCAAGCTGAGCGTTTAATTACTTTCCTGATTGAAAATGGTATTCAGGATCAAAAGGTTCTTGATGCGATTTACCAACTGCCGAGAGAGAGCTTTTTATCACAGGCGATGTATCACCAAGCCTATGATAATAATGCGCTGCCTATCGGTCAGGGTCAGACAATCTCACAGCCATACATTGTTGCTAAAATGACAGAACTACTTGAATTACAACAAGATAGCCGTGTCTTGGAGATCGGAACGGGTTCTGGTTACCAAACTGCGGTATTGGCTCAACTTGTTGATCATGTGTATTCGGTTGAAAGAATAAAGTCGCTACAATGGGATGCCAAGCGTAGGTTGAAGCAACTCGATTTCTACAATATCTCAACTAAGCACGGTGATGGTTGGCAAGGTTGGTCTTCAAAAGCCCCTTTTGATGCGATTATTGTCACCGCCGCTGCAGAGTCGATTCCTCAAGCGCTTCTGCAACAGCTGAAAGATAGCGGTCGTTTACTGATTCCTGTCGGTGATGACGAACAGCAACTATTGAAGATCGTTCGACACGGCGATGAGTTTTTATCGAGTGTTATCGAGATGGTGAGATTTGTACCTCTTGTTCCTGGTGAGCTAGCTTAATAAAAGACTAATGGTGTAGGTGGATAGAGAGTCGATGCGTTCGAAGTTGTTAAAAGGAAGTACTTTACTGCTTAGCTGTGCCCTTGTTGGGTGTGCAGCGAATTCGCCTGCGCCCGTTTCAAACCTAAACAAGAATTACTCATCGATTGATCGTGGTAGTTATCGTGGCAGTTACTATGAAGTTAAAAAAGGCGATACCCTTTACTTCATTGCTTATGTCACCAATAAAGACGTTAAAGACCTCATCGGTTATAACAAGTTGTCTGCTCCTTACACTATCCACCCAGGGCAGAAGCTTAAGTTATGGCGTCCTAGCTACAACGCGCCAGCGTATGGTAAATCAACGGTAGCGGCAGCAGCAGTTGCTGCGCCTGTCGCGGCATCGACAACGTCATCTGCGGCAAGTAAACCTAAAACCACATCGCAACCGAGCAAAAACTCTAAACCGGCTCCAGCTCAAACTACCACCAAAGTGGTGAAAAAAGATCCACCAAAGAAGGTTGAACAATCCAAATCAAAGGAGTATGTTGGTTCTAAAGGTAAACAGAATGTTACACCGCCCACCAAACCAACAAGTGATAAAGTATCCAAATGGTTATGGCCAACTAAAGGGAGAGTAATCAAGAGTTTCTCTGTAGGCGAACAAGGAAATAAAGGCATAGACATAGCAGGACAGCGAGGTCAGCCAATAGTATCTACTGCAGGGGGAACGGTTGTTTATTCGGGTAATGCACTACGAGGCTACGGCAATCTAGTGATTGTGAAGCACAATGATAATTACTTAAGTGCATACGCGCACAACGACCGACTATTAGTATCTGAAGGGCAAAGTGTGAAACCAGGGCAGAAGATTGCAACAATGGGAAGCTCTGGAGCCAGCAGTGTTAGGCTGCACTTTGAGATTCGTTACCAAGGTAAGTCCGTTAATCCAAAACGATATTTACCTTAAATACAATATGCAAAAATTACGTATTGTATGGAGTGACATAGTCATTTAGCGACATATGAAGTTGTAATGTCATGCTAATTTCGCCAGGGGGAGGCGTTATGAGTATAAGCAATGCAGTAACCAAAGAAGAGTTCGATCTTGACCAAGCAACCACGGAACCGGAAGCTCTTGGAAAAGCAAAACGAACAGTCACTAAGAAAACCGAAGCGAAAGAAGAAGTTGAAGTTACGTCTAAAAGTTTAGATGCCACTCAACTCTACTTAGGCGAAATTGGTTTCTCACCACTACTAACCGCTGAAGAAGAAGTGCTATATGCACGTCGAGCTCTACGCGGTGATGAAGCAGCACGTAAACGCATGATCGAAAGTAACCTGCGTTTAGTGGTAAAAATTTCACGTCGTTATAGCAACCGCGGCCTTGCACTTCTCGATCTAATCGAAGAAGGCAACCTAGGTTTGATTCGCGCCGTAGAGAAGTTTGATCCAGAGCGTGGCTTCCGCTTCTCAACTTACGCGACATGGTGGATTCGTCAAACCATTGAACGTGCGTTAATGAATCAGACTCGCACTATCCGTTTGCCAATCCATGTTGTGAAAGAGCTGAACATCTACCTACGTACTGCAAGAGAGCTATCACAAAAGCTTGACCATGAACCAACGGCAGAAGAAATTGCTTCTAAGCTAGATAAGCCGGTTGGTGATGTGAGCAAGATGCTTCGTCTAAACGAAAGAGTGAGCTCTGTTGATACGCCAATTGGTGGTGACGGTGAGAAAGCGCTGTTGGATATTATTCCAGACATCAATAATTCAGATCCTGAGGTTTCAACTCAAGATAGCGATATCAAGAACTCGTTGATTTTCTGGCTTGATGAGCTGAATCCTAAGCAGAAAGAGGTGCTTGCGCGTCGCTTTGGACTACTGGGTTATGAACCGTCAACATTAGAAGAAGTGGGCCGCGAAATCAGCCTGACTCGTGAACGTGTTCGTCAAATCCAAGTTGAAGGTCTTCGCCGTCTACGTGAGATTCTTATCAAGCAAGGTCTGAATATGGAAAACCTGTTCAACGTAGAAAACGACTAATTGAACGGATGATGCTTCTCTAAATAGAAGACAAATAAAAACGCTGACTTTAAGTCAGCGTTTTTTTGTTTGTGGCTTTGGTATTTCATGCCGTCTAATCAAAATAGCAGTACGGCCATAACAAGCTACTTGGTAAGAAACTAAAGCAGCTTCTTCAAGCGGTAAAGTTCTTCTAATGCTTGGCGAGGTGTTAGATCATCAGGATCAACATTCGCTAGTGCTTGCTCCACTTCACTCGGTTCAGGGATCAGGCTCAGTTGGTTCGCGATATCAACACCACTTGGCTTCGATGTCGGAGACTCAATACTCAATGCCTCGAGCTGTGTTAGCTTCGCGCGAGCGTTTTTGATCACGGCTTTTGGTACACCCGCCAACCCTGCAACCGCTAGGCCGTAAGACTTACTCGCAGCGCCTTCTTGAACCGCATGCATAAAGGCAATGCTATCGCCGTGTTCTACTGCGTCTAAGTGGACGTTAGCCAGCGTTGGAAGCTGGTTCGGTAGCTCGGTTAGCTCGAAGTAGTGTGTTGCAAACAGCGTCATCGCATTGATCTGATTCGCTAGCCATTCCGCGCTTGCCCACGCCAATGACAAACCATCGTAAGTACTGGTACCACGGCCAATTTCGTCCATTAGCACAAGGCTGTTTGGTGTTGCATTGTGCAGAATATTAGCGGTCTCTGTCATTTCAACCATGAAGGTTGAACGACCAGAAGCCAGATCATCCGATGCACCAATACGAGTAAAGATACGGTCGATAGAGCCAATCGTCGCGCTTTCAGCTGGCACATAACAACCGATATGGGCCATCAATGCGATAAGTGCAGTTTGGCGCATGTAGGTCGATTTACCACCCATGTTGGGACCCGTGATGATCAGCATCTTACGTTGATCATTCAGGTCGATAGGGTTAGCAATGAAAGGTTCGTCCATCACTTGTTCAACAACAGGGTGACGACCGGCCTGAATTTGTACGCCAGCAGACTCTGTCATGGTTGGACGACAGTAATCAAGGGTATCTGCACGCTCAGCCAAGTTCTGTAGAACATCAAGCTGAGATACTGAAGAGGCGATATTTTGTAGGCGCTCTAGATACGGCAGTAGTAAGTCAAACAACTCTTCCCACAGCTGTTTCTCGATAGCGAGTGCTTTCGACTTAGAGTTAAGTACTTTGTCTTCGTGCTCTTTTAGCTCAGGAATGATGTAACGCTCAGCATTTTTCAGCGTTTGACGACGAACATAGTGTGGCGGCACAAGATGGCTTTGCCCACGGCTTACTTGAATGAAGAAACCATGTACGTTGTTGTAGCCAACTTTTAGCGTGTCGATGCCATGACGTTCACGCTCTTCTTGCTCAAGCTTATCAAGAAATTCAGTTGCGCCTGCTGCAAGGTCGCGCCATTCGTCTAACTCGGTATTGTAGCCTTCTGCAATCACACCACCGTCACGGATAACCACCGGTGGGTTCTCTTTGATTGCACGTTCAAGCAGCTCAGAAACCTCATCCACAGGAGAAGCATATTGAGCAAGTTGAGTTAGGTATGGGTGCTTCAGTTGCGTCAGTGTTTCAGCAAGCTCTGGCAAATATTCCATTGCTTGGCGAAGACGCGCCATATCGCGAGGGCGAGCAGAGCGAAGTGCTAATCGAGCGAGAATACGTTCGATATCACCAATCTGTTTTAAGGTTGGCTGTAGTTCTGTGAATAGAGCCAAATCTTTCATTTCACCAATTGCATCTAAGCGCTGATCGAGTGCAGATATATTGCGCATTGGTTGATGTAACCAACGCTTAAGCATACGGCTACCCATTGCTGTCGCAGTGTGATCAAGTACTTCGGCAAGGGTGTTATCAGTACCACCCCCAAGATTTTGCGTGATCTCCAAATTACGACGAGTTGCAGCATCAAGGATCACCGAGTGATCTTGTTTATCCATCGTGAGTGAACGGATATGAGGGAGGGCAGTACGTTGGGTATCTTTCACGTATTGGATCAAACAACCAGCCGCACATAGACCCAGTTTCGCGCTTTCTACGCCAAAGCCAACCAGATCGCGAGTACCAAACTGCTTATTCAATTGCTGCTTAGCGGTGTCTAATTCAAATTCCCATACAGGGCGGCGGCGGTTGCCATTACGGCTTGCCATTAAATCGACGGGTTCGAAATCTTCAGGGAACAGCAGCTCACGCGGAGAGGTTCTTTGTAGCTCAGCGGCCATCGCTTCTTCTGTTTCTGGCTCGCAAAGTTGGAATCGGCCAGAGGTAATATCAAGTGTCGCATAACCGAATTTACCGTTGTGGTGATAAATGGCTGCAATTAGGTTATCAACGCGTTCAGAAAGCAAGGCTTCGTCGGTTACGGTACCCGGTGTCACGATACGCACTACTGCGCGCTCAACAGGGCCTTTTGAAAGTGCTGGATTACCAATCTGTTCACAAATTGCTACGGACTCACCAAGTTGCACTAACTTTGCAAGGTATCCTTCAACCGCATGGTATGGAACACCTGCCATCGGAATCGGTTCACCATTTGATGAGCCACGCTTAGTCAGTGAAATATCGAGGAGTTGAGAGGCTTTTTTAGCGTCATCGTAGAAAAGCTCGTAGAAATCGCCCATGCGGTAGAACAGCAGAATTTCTGGGTTTTCTGCTTTCAGTTTTAGATACTGCTGCATCATGGGAGTATGTTTTTGATCGGCTTTCACAGTTAACTTCTTTCGTTTATTTCTATTGCGGCTTAGGATACGTGAAAGCGTTTCGTGCGAAAAGCGGCTGATGCGAAAAGATGCGAATCCAAATGATATGACAGTAAATAAAGGGAAGCAGATGATGCAGATGACTCAAGACCTTAGTGAGCAGCTTGGACATTTACTCGCTAAACACAAACACGTGTTAGTGACGGCTGAATCTTGCACTGGCGGAGGTGTCGCGAGTGCAGTCACCGATATTGCGGGCAGCTCTGGATGGTTTGATCGCGCTTTTGTTACGTACAGCAATGAAGCCAAACAAGAGATGATCGGTGTACAGCTTAAAACCTTAATGGAGTTCGGCGCCGTGAGTGAGCCTGTCGTAATAGAAATGGCGAGCGGGGCATTGCAACATTCAAACGGGACGATCTCTGTATCAATCAGTGGCATCGCTGGCCCAGGTGGCGCGACCGAAGATAAGCCTGTTGGTACAGTATGCTTCGCGTGGAAAGCGCTAAATGGCTGGGATAAAGTAGAAACGCATGTATTTACAGGCGACAGATCACAAGTACGCCAACAAGCCACGCACCATGCCCTGCAAGTTATTTATGATTACCTATCAATGGAAGGTAAGTAACATTTGTACAAATTATTTTCACACAGGTATAGACACTGTATGAATCAACAGTATAATGAAAGCCAATTAGTCACCCCTATGTGGGTTAGAAATAGATTCTAGATCGCTTGTTGAGACAACCGATTATGTGGAGATAGAAATGGACGAGAATAAACAAAAAGCGTTAGCCGCAGCCCTTGGTCAGATTGAAAAGCAATTTGGTAAAGGTTCTATCATGCGTCTTGGTGATAACCGCACAATGGACGTAGAAACTATTTCTACAGGTTCTCTATCTCTAGATATCGCACTAGGTGCTGGTGGCCTACCGATGGGACGTATCGTAGAAGTTTACGGTCCAGAATCATCAGGTAAAACAACGCTAACGCTTGAGCTTATTGCTGCAGCACAGAAAGTGGGAAAGACGTGTGCATTCGTTGATGCGGAGCACGCACTAGACCCTATCTACGCTCAAAAGCTTGGTGTTGATATCGATGCACTTCTTGTTTCTCAACCAGATACTGGTGAGCAAGCGCTGGAAATCTGTGATGCACTGGCTCGTTCAGGTGCAATCGACGTTCTTGTTATTGACTCAGTAGCAGCCCTAACACCAAAAGCAGAAATCGAAGGCGAAATGGGCGACAGCCACATGGGTCTTCAGGCTCGTATGCTTTCTCAAGCAATGCGTAAGCTGACGGGTAACCTTAAGCAGTCTAACTGTATGGCTATCTTCATTAACCAAATTCGTATGAAAATTGGTGTGATGTTCGGTAACCCAGAAACAACAACAGGTGGTAACGCACTTAAGTTCTACGCATCTGTTCGTCTTGATATTCGCCGTACTGGTGCGATTAAAGATGGTGATGAAGTTGTTGGTAACGAAACTCGTATCAAGGTCGTTAAGAACAAGATTGCTGCACCATTCAAACAAGCTGAGACTCAAATCCTTTACGGTAAAGGCTTCAACCGCGAAGGTGAGCTTATCGACTTAGGTGTTAAGAATAAGCTAGTAGAAAAAGCAGGCGCTTGGTACAGCTACAAAGGCGATAAGATCGGCCAAGGTAAAGCTAACGCTGGTAAATACCTACGTGAAAACCCAGAAGTTGCTCTAGAGATCGATACTAAACTTCGTGAGTTACTACTGACTCCTGCTGTTCTTGAAGAGAAAGACGTAGAGAAAGAAGAAGAAAACGAAGAGCTATAAGCTCACGTTTTATAGAGTGGATGTTTGAAAGAAGCATCCGCTTTGAAAGAATTTAAAGCCTCGCATATTTTATGCGGGGCTTTTTTATTGGATCTGCTCCGTCGAGCATGTCTTTGGTCAAATCTCTCTCGTTGACTGAGTTTCTTCGGTACTAGGTTGTCAATTTAGTTCTGCTTTTCCACGGCAAGATATAGTGGAATATTCTTCATTTTATCGAATTCCCACTAAAATCCTGCCCAAGGGTGTCTTTTCTACAAGAAAACTAGTCGAAGCCTTAACCATGATCTACAATACGGCAAAATTCTAACTCGACTATTTTCAGGAAGAGCTGCATGTACATGAGCACTGATGAGGTTCGCAACGCGTTCCTTAAGTTCTTTGAGAGCAAAGAACACCAAATCGTAGACAGTTCATCGTTAGTTCCACATAACGATCCAACCCTGCTATTCACTAACGCAGGTATGAACCAATTCAAAGATTGCTTCTTAGGCGCCGAAAAGCGTGCCTACACTCGAGCAACTACGGCTCAGCGTTGTGTACGTGCGGGTGGTAAACACAATGACCTTGAAAACGTAGGTTTCACGGCTCGTCACCACACGTTCTTCGAAATGCTAGGCAACTTCAGCTTTGGCGACTACTTCAAAGAAGAAGCGATTGGATTTGCTTGGGAATTCCTGACTGAAACTCTTCAACTGCCAAAAGATCGTCTACTGGTAACGGTATACGAGACAGATGATGAAGCATTCGATATCTGGAACAAGAAAGTAGGTGTTCCTGCTGACCGTATCGTTCGCATTGGCGACAAAGAAGGCGGTAAACAGTTCGAGTCTGATAACTTCTGGACGATGGGTGACACAGGTCCTTGTGGTCCATGTACTGAAATCTTCTACGATCACGGTGAGCACATCTGGGGCGGCCGTCCTGGTACACCTGAAGAAGATGGTGACCGTTTCATCGAGATCTGGAACAACGTATTCATGCAGTTCAACCGTCACGCTGACGGCACAATGGAACCGCTACCTAAGCCTGCTGTAGATACAGGTATGGGTATTGAGCGTATTTCTGCAATCATGCAGGGCGTTCACTCTAACTACGAAATTGATGTATTCCAAAAGCTAATCAAAGCGACTGCGGAAGTTGTTGGTCATGACGATCTATCTAACCAATCGCTACGCGTTATTGCTGACCACATCCGTTCTTGTTCATTCCTAATTGCTGACGGTGTTATGCCTTCAAACGAAGGTCGTGGCTACGTTCTACGTCGTATCATCCGTCGTGCAGTTCGTCACGGTAACAAGCTTGGCGCACAAGGCGTGTTCTTCCACAAACTTGTGGGCGTACTGGCTGAAGTGATGGGCTCTGCGGCAGATGAACTTAAGAAACAGCAAGAGCTGGTTGAAAAAGTACTTCGCATTGAGGAAGAGAACTTTGGTCGTACGCTAGAGCGCGGCATGGTTATTCTTAATGACGCACTAGATGCACTTGAAGGCAAAGAGCTTGACGGCGAAACAGTTTTCAAACTTTACGATACATACGGCTTCCCAGCTGACCTTACTAACGATGTAGCTCGCGAACGCGATTTTACTATCGATGAAGAAGGCTTTGAGAAGGCGATGGAAGCACAGCGTAAGCGTGCACGTGAAGCAGGCCAATTCGGCACGGATTACAACGCGACAATCAAAGTAGACACCAACACTGAGTTCTGTGGTTACACAGCAACTGAAGGTGCTGGTGAAATCTCTGCGCTATTCGTTGACGGCGAAGAAGTATCTTCACTATCGGCTGGCGACAAAGCAATCATCATCCTTGAAGAGACACCATTCTACGCTGAGTCAGGCGGTCAATGTGGTGATGCTGGTACACTAAAAACAGCGTCGGGTCTTTTCAAAGTACAAGACACTCAGAAGCTAGGTAACGCATTTGCGCACCACGGTGAGCTAGTTGAAGGTGTATTTGCTAAGGGCGATAAAGTAGAAGCAACGGTTGACGCTGAGCGTCGAGCTGCTATCTCACTAAACCACTCTGCCACTCACTTACTTCACTCTGCATTGCGCGAAGTGCTAGGTGAGCACGTTGCTCAGAAAGGTTCTTTAGTTAAGCCAGACAACCTACGTTTTGACTTCTCTAACCTTGAAGCGGTAACACCAGCACAGATTAAAGAAGTAGAGCGTCTAGTTAACGCACAAGTTCGTAAGAACCATGTGATTGAAACGAACATCATGGACATCGAGTCAGCGAAAGAAAAAGGTGCAATGGCACTGTTTGGCGAGAAGTACGATGATGAAGTTCGCGTTCTATCTATGGGCGATTTCTCTACTGAACTTTGTGGTGGTATCCACGCAAGCAACACGGGTGATATCGGCCTATTCAAGATCACTTCTGAAGGTGGTATTGCTGCGGGTATTCGTCGTATTGAAGCGGTAACAGGTGAAGCTGCACTAGATGCAGTAGAAGCTCAGGCTAACGCTTACGAAGAGAAACTTGCTGAATCAGCTAAGAAAGCGAAATCGCTAGAGAAAGAAATCCAACTGCTTAAAGAAAAGATGGCTGCTGCAGAAAGCGCAAACATCATGGGCAAAGTAGAAGACATCTCTGGTACTAAATTTTTGGTTGCTGCAATTGAAGGCGCAGACAACAAGAACCTACGTACTATGGTTGATAACGCTAAAAACCAAGTAGGTAGCGGCATCATCCTGATCGCGAACGTAGCAGACGGTAAAGTTGGCTTGATTGCTGGTGTAACCAAAGACCTAATCGGCAAAGTAAAAGCGGGTGATCTCGTCAAGATGGTTGCTGAGCAAGTTGGCGGTAAAGGCGGCGGTCGTCCAGATATGGCTCAAGCGGGCGGTACAGACGTTGCAGCACTGCCAGAAGCGCTTAAATCTGTGCGTACTTGGCTAGAAGAGCGTCTTTAAGCTTAAGTAATTGATACAAAGATGCCCAATCAGTTGATTGGGCATCTTTTATTGTGCGCCGAGCAT
>NZ_JBFRPK010000019.1:0-20415 GCF_041471965.1 Vibrio sp. 10N.261.51.A3 | reverse complement strand
GGTGTTGTAGCTAAAATCTTTGCATAAGATTTGACGAACCACTAGTAAAAAGGGCATCATTTGATGCCCTTTTTCTGCGCTAAAAAAAGAGTTGGATGTTTTGACATCGATTTTTGCTCTTAGCAAAGAATTAAACGGTCTTTTTGACTAAAATGACTGTTAGATGTGTTGTTTTGCAACGCAAAGGAATGTGCCCTGCAACAGCGGGGTTATTGTCGTCTATATTTAAGACTTATCACAGGTTGGTTTTATGAAAGCAAACGCTGAAACTCCTGATAGCTCAGGTGCAGCAGATACAATGAAGTGGATTGTCGCTTTTGTTCTGTTGGCTGCTGCTGTTGTGGGTAATTACCTGTATGGTGAATTGTCTGTTGTAATTCGCGCTGCAGGTGTAGTTGTGCTGATTGCTGCCGCACTAGGCGTTGCAGCAACAACAACTAAAGGTAAAGCTGCGATCGATTTTGCAAAAGAATCTCGTATGGAGATTCGTAAAGTTGTTTGGCCTACTCGCCAAGAAACTATGCAAACTACATTGATCGTTTTAGCTGTATGTATTGTTATGTCTCTAGTGCTTTGGGGAATTGACGGCATTATGGTCCGTCTAGTTTCTCTAGCAACTGGGGTGTAGAGGGTTCTGATTCATGAGTGAAGCTCCAAAAAAACGTTGGTATGTAGTTCAAGCCTTTTCTGGCTTTGAAGGTCGTGTTGCACAGTCGCTACGCGAGCATATTAAAATGCACAACATGGAAGAACTATTTGGCGATGTGCTAGTACCTACTGAAGAAGTAGTGGAAATGCGTGCAGGCCAACGCCGTAAAAGTGAACGTAAATTCTTCCCTGGCTACGTATTAGTTCAAATGATCATGAATGATGAATCATGGCACTTAGTACGCAGCATTCCGCGTGTTATGGGCTTCATTGGTGGTACCTCTGATCGTCCTGCACCAATCACTGATAAAGAAGCTGATGCTATCTTGAACCGTCTAGAGAAAGCGAGCGAGTCTCCACGTCCTAAGACAATGTTCGAAGCGGGTGAAGTGGTTCGTGTGAACGATGGTCCATTTGCTGACTTCAACGGTACTGTTGAAGAAGTAGATTACGAGAAAAGCCGCATTAAGGTATCTGTATCGATCTTTGGTCGTGCAACACCGGTTGAGCTTGAATTTGGTCAGGTTGAAAAACTGGACTAAAACTCTAAGTTTTGAACAAGCTGTGGATAAATACTTCATAAGTTGTTCAAAATAAAAGAGTATAAAAAATCACCTTTTTAGGGTTGTTAAAGGCGCGAATTATGATTATAATTTCGCGCCTTTTTGCTTCTGTGGAAGTAAAAAAGAGTTAATTGAATTTATGGGGAGCTCGCCTTGCGGCTAGCGCATGTACCCAAAATATTAGGAAATATCATGGCTAAGAAAGTTGAAGCTTATATCAAACTGCAAGTTGCAGCTGGTATGGCAAACCCAAGTCCACCGGTTGGTCCTGCTCTAGGTCAACACGGCGTGAACATCATGGAATTCTGTAAAGCGTTCAACGCAAAAACAGAATCTGTTGAGAAAGGTCTACCTACTCCAGTAGTTATTACTGTTTACAACGACCGTTCTTTCACGTTCGTAACTAAGACTCCACCTGCTGCTGTTCTTCTTAAGAAAGCTGCTGGCGTTAAGTCTGGTTCAGGTCGTCCAAACACTGAGAAAGTTGGTACTGTTACTGACGCTCAAGTTCAGGAAATCGCAGAAACTAAAGCTGCTGATATGACTGGTGCTGACATCGAAGCAATGAAACGTTCTATTGCTGGTACTGCTCGTTCAATGGGCCTAGTGGTAGAGGGATAAGATCATGGCTAAACTTACTAAGCGTATGCGCGTAATCCGCGACAAAGTTGACTCAACTAAAGAATACGAAATCAGCGAAGCTGTTGCTCTTCTTAAAGAACTAGCGACTGCTAAATTCGTTGAGTCTGTAGATGTTGCTGTTAACCTAGGCATCGATGCTCGTAAATCTGACCAAAACGTTCGTGGCGCAACAGTGCTACCTCACGGTACTGGCCGTGACATCCGCGTTGCTGTTTTCACTCAAGGTGCAAACGCAGAAGCTGCTAAAGCTGCTGGCGCAGATATCGTTGGTATGGAAGATCTTGCTGAGCAAGTGAAAAAAGGCGAAATGAACTTCGACGTAGTTGTTGCTTCTCCAGATGCAATGCGTGTTGTTGGTCAACTAGGTACAATCCTAGGTCCACGCGGCCTTATGCCAAACCCTAAAGTTGGTACTGTAACTCCTAACGTTGCTGAAGCGGTTAAGAACGCTAAAGCTGGTCAGGTTCGTTACCGTAACGACAAGAACGGCATCATCCACACTACTATCGGTAAAGCATCTTTCGAAGCTAGCCAGCTTCAAGAGAACCTAGAAGCTCTTCTAGTTGCTCTTAAGAAAGCTAAGCCTTCTTCAGCTAAGGGTTCTTACCTGAAGAAAGTAAGCATCTCTACTACGATGGGTGCTGGTGTTGCTGTTGATCAAGCTAGTCTTGACACTCAAGCAAACTAATTTGCTTAGGCGCAGATTTAGTGTATACTTCTGCGCCTAATATTTGTGGTTGGGTGGTTTTAAAGCAATTTGAAATCATCTATCCCAAGACCGTAGGCGCTGTCGATTTTCATTAGATTATTGATAGCTTAATAAAACCTACGTAGGCGATGTTGTGGTTTGAAATGAATTTATTCATTTTTAAATAACATCGTAAACGCTCATTACATTTTGTATTGAGTGCTGTAATCACAACCAGAGGTTAATCCAAATGGCTTTAAATCTTCAAGACAAAAAAGCAATTGTTGCTGAAGTCAACGAAGCTGCCAGTGGTGCACTTTCTGCAGTTGTAGCTGATTCTCGTGGCGTTGAAGTTGGCGCAATGACTTCTCTACGTAAACAAGCTCGCGAAGCGGGTGTTTACATGAAAGTTGTTCGTAACACACTAGCACGCCGTGCGGTTCAGGGTACAGACTACGAGTGTCTAGTAGACACTTTCACTGGTCCAACTCTGATCGCATTCTCTAATGAGCACCCAGGTGCTGCAGCGCGTCTTTTCAAAGACTTCGCTAAAGAGAATAAAGATTTCGAGATCAAAGCTGCTGCATTTGAAGGCGCAGTTACTGATGCTGAAGTACTAGCGACACTACCAACTTACGACGAAGCTATCGCACGCCTAATGATGTGCATGAAAGAAGCTTCTGCTGGCAAGCTGGTTCGTACTATCGCTGCTGTTCGCGACCAAAAAGAAGAAGCTGCGGCATAAGCCTTGCTTTTCACTGGTTGCTATTTAAACTTATTGTTGACTTAAAAGAGAATTGTTATGTCTATTACTAACGAGCAAATCCTAGACGCAGTTGCAGAAATGTCTGTAATGCAAGTTGTTGAGCTTATCGAAGCTATGGAAGAGAAATTCGGCGTTACTGCAGCTGCTGCTGTTGTAGCTGGCGGCGCAGCTGGCGGCGACGCTGCTGCTGAGCAAACTGAATTCGACGTTATCCTAACTGCTGCTGGCGCTAACAAAGTACAAGTTATCAAAGCTGTACGTGGCGCAACTGGCCTAGGTCTTAAAGAAGCTAAAGGTCTTGTAGACTCAGCTCCTGCAGCGCTTAAAGAAGGCGTTGACAAAGCTGAAGCTGAAGCTCTTAAAGCACAGCTAGAAGAAGCTGGCGCTTCTGTTGAAATCAAGTAATTATTACTTAATTTCTTAGCCGCAAGGCTAATGGCTGGTGGTTTATTAACCACCGGCCTTTTTGCGCTGTAGGGCTATGACGAATTTTCCGCTGTTTAACCGTCATAATCCGAGCAAAAAAACAGTCATTTTTTCGAAATGATTGTTCACTACAGTAAACAGCTGTTTGTCACCGCCCCCTCTTGAAGAGTGTTTTGGGTGGTTTGGGTCACTTATCAGCGAGCTGAGGAACCCCATGGTTTACTCTTATACCGAGAAAAAGCGCATCCGTAAGGATTTTGGTACTCGTCCACAAGTTTTGGACATTCCATACCTGTTATCGATCCAGCTTGATTCTTTCGACAAATTCATCGAACAGGATCCAGAAGGTCAATACGGTCTTGAAGCTGCTTTCCGTTCTGTATTTCCAATTCAGAGCTACAACGGCAATTCTGAGCTGCAATACGTTAGCTACCGTCTTGGTGAGCCAGTTTTTGACGTTAAAGAATGTCAAATCCGCGGTGTTACTTACTCAAAGCCACTACGCGTAAAACTACGTCTAGTTATCTTTGATCGAGATGCACCAGCAGGTACTGTAAAAGACATTAAAGAACAAGAAGTCTACATGGGCGAAATTCCGCTTATGACAGACAATGGTACTTTCGTAATTAATGGTACCGAGAGGGTTATCGTATCCCAGCTGCACCGAAGCCCAGGCGTGTTCTTCGACAGTGATAAGGGTAAGACCCACTCATCAGGTAAAGTTCTTTATAACGCACGTGTAATTCCTTACCGTGGCTCATGGTTAGACTTTGAGTTCGATCCTAAGGATAACTTATTCGTACGTATCGACCGTCGTCGTAAGCTACCAGCATCGATTATTCTTCGTGCGCTTGGTAAATCGACTGAAGAGATCCTAGATCTATTCTTCGACAAAGTGAACTTCGAAGTTAAAGACCAAACTCTTCTTATGGAGTTGGTTCCTGATCGTCTACGTGGTGAAACTGCGTCATTCGACATCGAAGCAAACGGCAAAACTTACGTTGAGACTGGTCGTCGTGTTACTGCTCGTCATATCCGTCAACTTGAAAAAGATGGCGTTGAGCACATCGAAGTACCAGTAGAGTACATCGTTGGTAAAGTTGCATCTAAAGATTACATCAATGAAGCAACTGGCGAGATCATCGTTGGCGCGAACCAAGAGATTAGCCTAGAAGCACTTGCTAACCTGTCTCAAGCAGGTCACAAGGCTCTACAAACTCTGTTCACGAATGACCTAGATCACGGTCCATTCATGTCAGACACTCTACGTGCAGATAGCACAGTAGATCGCATCTCTGCATTGGTAGAAATCTACCGCATGATGCGTCCTGGCGAGCCACCAACGAAAGAAGCTGCAGAGTCTCTATTCGAAAGCCTATTCTTCTCTGAAGAACGTTACGACCTATCAACTGTAGGCCGTATGAAGTTCAACAGCTCTATCGAGCGTGAAGAAGAAGAAGAGCGCGGTACTCTGGATGAATCAGACATCATCGAAGTGATGAAGAAACTGATTGGTATCCGTAACGGTATTGGTGAAGTGGACGATATCGACCACCTTGGCAACCGTCGTATCCGTTCTGTAGGTGAAATGGCAGAAAACCAATTCCGTGTTGGTCTAGTTCGTGTAGAACGTGCCGTTAAAGAGCGCCTAAGCCTTGGTGACCTTGATGCAATCATGCCTCAAGATCTTATCAACGCTAAGCCGATCTCTGCTGCAGTTAAAGAATTCTTTGGCTCTTCACAGCTTTCACAGTTCATGGACCAAAACAACCCATTGTCAGAAGTTACGCACAAACGTCGTATCTCTGCTTTAGGTCCTGGTGGTCTTACTCGTGAGCGCGCAGGCTTCGAAGTACGTGACGTTCACGTAACTCACTACGGTCGTCTATGTCCGATCGAAACGCCTGAAGGTCCAAACATCGGTCTAATTAACTCACTATCTGCGTTTGCACGTTGTAACGATTACGGTTTCCTAGAAACTCCGTACCGTCGTGTAGTAGATGGTGTAGTAACAGAAGAAGTTGATTACCTGTCTGCAATCCAGGAAGGTCAATTCGTAATCGCGCAAGCAAACACCATTCTTACTGAAGAAGGTACGTTTGCAGATGAGCTAATCACAGCTCGTCAAAAAGGTGAATCTGGTCTTCACCCACGCGATCACGTTGACTACATGGACGTTGCGACAAACCAAGTAGTATCTATCGCTGCTTCGCTTATCCCGTTCCTAGAACACGATGATGCGAACCGTGCATTGATGGGTGCCAACATGCAACGTCAAGCTGTACCAACACTTAAGGCTGATAAGCCTCTTGTAGGTACTGGTATCGAACGTAACATCGCAGTTGACTCTGGTGTTACAGCGGTTGCTAAACGTGGTGGTCAAGTTCAGTCTGTAGACGCTTCTCGTATCGTAGTTAAGGTTAACGAAGATGAATTGGTACCTGGCGAAGCTGGTATCGATATCTACAACCTAACTAAGTACACGCGTTCGAACCAAAACACATGTATTAACCAACGTCCAACTGTACTTCCTGGTGAACCAGTTGCACGTGGCGATGTTCTTGCTGATGGTCCTTCAACAGACCTTGGTGAACTAGCTCTTGGCCAAAACATGCGTATCGCATTCATGCCTTGGAACGGTTACAACTTCGAAGACTCGATCTTAGTATCTGAGCGCGTAGTTCAAGAAGACCGTTTCACGACAATCCACATTCAAGAACTATCTTGTGTGGCTCGTGATACTAAGCTGGGTTCTGAAGAGATCACAGCTGATATTCCAAACGTAGGTGAGTCTGCTCTGTCTAAACTAGACGAGTCAGGTATCGTTTACATTGGTGCTGAAGTTAAGGGTGGCGACATCCTAGTTGGTAAAGTAACCCCTAAAGGTGAAACTCAACTGACTCCTGAAGAGAAGCTACTACGTGCTATCTTCGGTGAGAAAGCATCTGATGTTAAAGATACTTCTCTACGTGTACCAAACTCTGTTTCGGGTACTATCATCGATGTACAAGTCTTCACTCGCGATGGCGTAGAGAAAGACAAGCGTGCACTTGAAATCGAACAGATGCAGCTTAAAGAAGCGAAGAAAGACCTAACTGAAGAGTTCCAAATTCTTGAGGGTGGCCTTCTTAACCGTGTTAAAGCTGTACTTCTGTCTGGTGGTTACTCTGAAGCTAAGCTTGATACTATCGGTCGTAAGCAATGGCTAGAGCAAGTTCTAGAAGACGATGCGCTACAAACACAGCTTGAACAACTTGCTGAGCAGTGGGATGAGCTAAAAGCAGACTTCGATAAGAAGTTTGAAACTAAGCGTCGTAAAATCACTCAAGGTGATGATCTAGCGCCTGGCGTTCTTAAGATTGTTAAAGTTTACCTAGCGGTTAAACGTCGTATCCAGCCTGGTGATAAGATGGCCGGTCGTCACGGTAACAAAGGTGTAATCTCTAAGATTAACCCTGTTGAAGACATGCCATACGATGAGAAAGGTCAGCCTGTAGACATCGTACTTAACCCGCTGGGTGTACCATCGCGTATGAACATCGGTCAGATCCTAGAAGTTCACTTAGGTTTGGCTGCGAAAGGTATCGGTGACAAGATCAACCAAATGGTTAAGGAACAACAAGAACTGCATAAGTTCCGTGAGTTCCTACAGAAGGTTTACGATCTTGGTGACACTCGTCAGAAAGTTGATATTGCTGAACTGTCTGATGATCAAGTTCGTACACTGATCAAGAACCTACGTGGCGGTCTACCGATTGCTACTCCTGTGTTCGACGGTGCTTCTGAGTCTCTAATCAAAGAACTACTTAAACTGGGTGATCTGCCAGAGTCTGGTCAGCTTAAACTGTTTGATGGTCGTACTGGTGATTCGTTTGAGCGTCCTGTAACTGTTGGTTACATGTACATGCTGAAACTGAACCACTTGGTTGATGACAAGATGCATGCTCGTTCAACTGGTTCTTACAGCCTAGTAACTCAGCAACCACTTGGTGGTAAAGCTCAGTTCGGTGGTCAGCGTTTCGGTGAGATGGAAGTATGGGCACTAGAAGCATACGGTGCTGCATATACTCTACAAGAAATGCTAACCGTTAAGTCAGATGACGTTAACGGCCGTACTAAGATGTATAAGAACATCGTAGACGGTAACCATAGCATGGAACCTGGTATGCCTGAGTCGTTCAACGTACTGTTGAAAGAGATTCGCTCGCTAGGTATCAACATCGAGCTAGAAGACGAAGAGTAATCCCTCCTCTTTTTAAAAGAAGATAGGATTATTTGGTAAAAGGGAGCTTGCTACAGCAGTGAGCTCCTTTAACTCCTTACAGGAGCTGAATGTGAAAGACTTATTAAACTTTCTAAAAGCACAGCATAAGACCGAAGAATTTGATGCAATCAAAATCGGTCTATCTTCACCAGACATGATCCGTTCATGGTCTTTTGGTGAAGTTAAAAAGCCGGAAACAATTAACTATCGTACGTTCAAACCTGAACGTGATGGTCTGTTCTGTGCACGTATTTTTGGTCCAGTTAAAGACTACGAATGTCTTTGTGGCAAATACAAGCGCCTGAAGCACCGTGGTGTTATCTGTGAGAAGTGTGGCGTTGAAGTTACACAAACTAAAGTTCGTCGTGACCGTATGGGCCACATCGAGCTAGCTTCACCAGTTGCTCACATCTGGTTCCTAAAATCACTGCCGTCTCGTATCGGTCTACTAATGGATATCCCTCTACGTGATATCGAACGTGTTCTTTACTTCGAGATGTACGTAGTAACTGAACCAGGTATGACTGATCTAGAAAAATCTCAGATGCTTACTGAAGAAGAGTATCTGGATCGTCTAGAAGAGTGGGGTGACGAATTCACTGCTAAGATGGGTGCTGAAGCGATCAAAGATCTGCTTGCAACAATGGACCTTCATCAAGAAGTGGAAGAAATGCGCGAAGAGTTAGAAACTACTAACTCAGAAACTAAGCGTAAAAAAGTTACTAAGCGCCTGAAGCTAGTTGAAGCGTTCATTGCATCGGGTAACGATCCGCAATGGATGATTCTGACTGTACTTCCGGTTCTGCCGCCAGATCTACGTCCTCTAGTACCACTAGATGGCGGTCGTTTTGCGACTTCAGATCTGAACGACCTTTACCGTCGTGTGATCAACCGTAACAACCGTTTGAAGCGTCTTCTAGAGCTAGCTGCTCCGGACATCATCGTACGTAACGAAAAGCGTATGCTGCAAGAGTCTGTTGATGCACTTCTAGATAACGGTCGTCGTGGTCGTGCTATCACTGGTTCTAACAAGCGTCCTCTGAAATCTCTTGCTGATATGATCAAGGGTAAACAAGGTCGTTTCCGTCAGAACCTTCTAGGTAAACGTGTAGACTACTCTGGCCGTTCTGTAATCACAGTAGGTCCATACCTTCGTCTACATCAGTGTGGTCTTCCTAAGAAGATGGCACTTGAGCTATTTAAGCCGTTCATCTACAGCAAGCTAGAAACTCGTGGCATGGCTACGACAATCAAAGCTGCTAAGAAGATGGTAGAGCGCGAAGAAGCTATCGTTTGGGATATCCTAGACGAAGTAATCCGCGAACACCCAGTACTGCTTAACCGTGCACCTACACTTCACCGTCTAGGTATCCAAGCGTTTGAACCAGTACTAATCGAAGGTAAAGCGATTCAGCTTCACCCACTAGTGTGTGCGGCATACAACGCCGACTTCGATGGTGACCAAATGGCGGTACACGTGCCTCTAACTCTAGAAGCACAGCTTGAAGCACGTACACTGATGATGTCGACGAATAACATTCTGTCGCCAGCGTCAGGTGATCCGATCATCGTACCTTCTCAGGACGTTGTATTGGGTCTTTACTACATGACACGTGACAAGATCAACGTGAAAGGCGAAGGTATGTACCTTGCTGGCCCTGCTGAGGCTGAAAAGGCATACCGTACTAAGACTGCTGAGCTACACGCTCGCGTTAAAGTACGTATCACCGAGACTGTAGTAGACGAAGATGGTAACAGCACTACTGAAACGAAGATGGTTGATACAACTGTCGGCCGTGCAATGCTATGGCAAATCGTTCCAGCTGGCCTACCGTACAGCATCGTTAACCAAAAGTTAGGTAAGAAGCAGATCTCTACTCTTCTTAACGAGTGTTACCGTAAGCTTGGTCTAAAAGATACAGTAGTATTTGCTGACCAAATCATGTACGCAGGTTTTGCATACGCTGCACTTTCTGGTGTTTCTGTAGGTATCGACGATATGGTTGTACCTCAAGCGAAATACGATGAAATTGAATCTGCTGAAGAAGAAGTTCGCGAAATCCAAGAGCAATTCCAATCTGGTCTTGTTACTGCGGGTGAGCGTTACAACAAAGTTATCGATATCTGGGCATCTACGAATGACCGCGTTGCGAAAGCAATGATGGATAACCTGTCTTCTGAAACAGTTATCAACCGTGACGGCGAAGAAGAACAGCAAGAATCGTTCAACAGCATCTACATGATGGCCGACTCGGGCGCTCGTGGTTCTGCAGCTCAGATTCGTCAGCTAGCAGGTATGCGTGGTCTGATGGCGCGTCCAGATGGTTCAATCATCGAAACGCCGATCACAGCGAACTTTAAAGAAGGTCTAAACGTCCTTCAGTACTTTATCTCAACGCACGGTGCTCGTAAGGGTCTTGCGGATACAGCACTGAAAACAGCAAACTCGGGTTACCTAACTCGTCGTCTAGTAGACGTTGCTCAAGACGTTGTAGTACACGAACATGACTGTGGCACGCACGAAGGTATCGACATGATGCCTCACATCGAAGGTGGTGACGTTAAAGTTGCACTTTCTGAGCTTGCTCTAGGTCGTGTAGTTGCTGAAGACGTTCTTAAGCCTGGTACTGAAGATGTACTGATTCCACGTAATACTCTGATTGATGAGAAGTGGTGTCAAATCATGGAAGACAACTCAGTAGATAGCATGAAAGTGCGCTCTGTTGTTACCTGTGATGCAGACTTCGGTTGTTGTGCACAGTGTTACGGTCGTGACCTAGCACGTGGTCACCTAGTGAACCAAGGTGAAGCAGTTGGTGTTATCGCTGCACAATCTATCGGTGAACCGGGTACACAGCTAACGATGCGTACGTTCCACATCGGTGGTGCGGCATCTACTGCAGCAGCAGAGAACAGCATCCAAGCTAAGACAACTGGTACTGTGAAACTTCACAATGCTAAGTTCGTAGTTAACAAAGATAAGAAACTGGTTATCACTTCTCGTGCATCTGAGATGACGATTATTGATGAATTCGGCCGTACTAAAGAGAAGCACAAACTTCCTTACGGTTCGATGCTAACCAAAGGCGACAACGCAGCAGTTACTGCTGGTGAAGTTGTAGCTAACTGGGAAGCGCATACCATGCCAATCATCACTGAAGTGGCAGGTCGTATCCAATTCGTAGATATGATCGATGGTATTACAGTTTCTCGTCAAACTGACGATCTAACGGGTCTTTCTTCAAGTGAAGTTACAGACGCAGCAGCTCGCCCAGCAGCAGGTAAAGATATGCGTCCAGCTATCAAACTTGTTGATGAGCAAGGTAACGACGTAATGATCCCTGGTACTGATATGCCAGCTCACTACTTCCTACCTGGCAAAGCGATTGTAAACATCGAAGATGGCGCTGAAGTTGGCATCGGTGACACATTATCTCGTATCCCTCAAAAATCGAGCGGAAACAAAGATATCACCGGTGGTCTACCACGCGTAGCTGACCTATTCGAAGCTCGTAAGCCTAAAGAGCCTGCGATCCTTGCTGAGCACACAGGTACTGTGTCTTTCGGTAAAGAAACGAAAGGTAAGCGTCGTCTAGTAATCACTCGTGAAGGCGGTGACGCTTACGAAGAGATGATTCCTAAGCATCGTCAATTGAACGTGTTCGAAGGTGAGAAGATTGAACGTGGTGATGTAATCGCCGACGGTCCTGAAACTCCACACGATATCCTGCGTCTACGTGGTATCCACGCAGTAACTCAGTACATCGCGAACGAAGTTCAAGAAGTTTACCGCTTACAAGGCGTAAAGATTAACGATAAGCACATCGAGACTATCGTTCGTCAAATGCTACGTAAGTGTACAATCACTCATTCTGGTGACTCTCCGTTCCTACCTGGCGAACAAGTTGAGTACCACAATGTTAAGATTGCTAACCGTAAGCTAGAAGCTGAAGGTAAAGAACTAGTACGTTTCGAACGTGACCTACTAGGTATTACTAAAGCATCTCTTGCAACTGAGTCATTCATCTCAGCTGCATCGTTCCAAGAAACGACTCGTGTACTAACAGAAGCTGCGGTTTCTGGTAAGCGTGATGACCTTCGCGGTCTGAAAGAGAACGTAATTGTTGGTCGTCTGATCCCAGCTGGTACTGGTTTCGCATACCACCAAGAGCGTCAAAAGCAACGTGAAGAAGAGCAAGAAGGTCCTTCAGCTGAACAAGCTACTGACAATCTAGCAGCACTTCTAAACGCTGGTTTCTCTTCAGAAGAGTAAGCTCTACGAGTAGTCTCTAAGAGATAAGAAAAAGGCACCTTCGGGTGCCTTTTTTGTATCTGGCGTATTGGTGTTTAACGAGAGGTTATTCTTCAGAATCTGATAGGTTTGCTTGATTCCTTGATTCCTTGATTCCTTGATTGCTTGGTGGACTTAGTTGAGAGTACTTTCTCTAAGGCAGTTTTGGGTGTTTACAGAAATGTCGTGAGGATGAAACTGGTGACAAGTGTGACGTCTGGTTATCGCAAAACATCCGATCAGGGACGAACCAATAGGCTCTGGTAGAAGAGTTGAATGTGTTAGGTAACGCTACAGACAAAACAAAAAGCTTGCACAGAGGCAAGCTTAGAAGATGTTAAGCCATTACGCTCCTGGTGGAACCGCTAGGCTGTCGGCAATTTGTTGTATCAGCTGGTCTTCAACCGCAAACCTCACCTCAAGAATCTCACCAACGAGTGATAGCTCACTATCAAAGCTTTCTAATGTATCGGTCGCTTCAATGGCAGCGTATTTATCGGTGAAGTTGAGCAGTGGGTCGGTGGTAAGAACGATATGACCATAAGATTGGTTGATTTCGTCTGTTGCTTTGAAGCCAGTAGACTGCCATTTGTCCATCACCATGTCATAGATTTTGAAATGACCTTCGGAGATGTAATCAACAAGATGTTGGCTGAATTTTTGGAGCTCTTCTGGAGAAGGCAGTTCGGTGATTGCAGTTGCTTTCGACGATGAAGGCTGTAGAGCGGCAAGCTTACAATACTCAACGATTAGAGACTGTCGAGTTTCGAGCCAATGATCGATGACCTCATTAGAGCCACCCCATTGTTCTTGTATTTGTTTGAATTTATTTAGCATGACCATGTCCTCATGATCTGATCACAACCTTGTGATCAAGTAATTGCCTAAGCAGGGTCCGTTTTATTGGTAGCTACTAAAAGTAATAGCTTGAAATATTCTCTGCTACAACTCTAGTATGAAATTAGATTGCCAGTAAAATGAACGAACTGCAAGCAATGAGGCATAGGGATGTTAAAAAAAAGTGATAACAAAATGACAGAGCAAGCTTATTGGTGCGTCGTTTCTGGTAGTGATGTTTGGGTTAATAATGATCAGTTTCCGTTTGGCTCTGCTGAAGAGCTTGGGCTGAGTGTGGAGCATGCAATCTGTATTGGTCAGCATCAAGGTCGCAAGGTGTATTGGCTCAACGATTGTGATGTGGAGAATGAGCTTAGCATGGTCAGCCTAAGAGAGTTACTGCACTGGCCTGAAGCGAGTTTCTTGACTGCAAGCAAAGCCATCCAATATGGGCATATGACTCAAAGTATGCGTTTTTGCCCTCAGTGTGGCGGTCGAAATCATCTCAACCATAACCAGGTGGCGATGCAGTGTGGAGATTGCCGCACGCTTCATTACCCTCGTATCTTCCCGTGCATCATTGTCGCTGTACGAAACGACAACAAGATATTGCTTGCGCAGCACCCAAGACATAAAACAGGCATGTATACCGTGATAGCGGGCTTCCTAGAGGTCGGAGAGACCTTAGAGCAGTGTGTGGCAAGAGAAGTCAAAGAAGAAACGGGTATCGATGTCGATAATATTCGTTATTTTGGCAGCCAGCCATGGGCGTTTCCATCGAGTATGATGATGGGCTTTCTCGCAGATTATGCTGGTGGTACGCTTAAGCCTGACTACAGCGAGCTATCGGATGCTCAATGGTTTGACGTAACAAGCCTACCTGATGTTGCTCCTGTTGGAACCATTGCGAGACAGTTGATTGAGAAAACCGTTGATGACGTGATGAAAGATGGTGTGACGGAGCAGATGCTAGAGCACTAATTTGCCTGTGATAGTATTTGGCCTATGGGTGGTCAAAAGCTAAAAAAAACCCTCCACAAGTGGAGGGGGTAAGTAAGATGTCGTTATGAGATGCTGAGTAGTGACTACTCAGATGTTATAATTGTAATTTTCGCTAGCGAACAAATTTTTAACATGCTCCCGTAATTGGGTGCAAATTAAGCATTGATTTAAAAGTTAATAACTTGATCTAGGTTGCAAAGCACACAGCTTTTACCCTTCAATCAGTGTTAGAATACTTGCCATCAAAACTAGACAAGATTGAATTGGAATTTAACGGAATGACCGAATTAAAAAACGATCGCTATTTACGCGCACTTTTAAAACAGCCTGTTGATTACACACCGGTATGGATGATGCGCCAAGCTGGCCGCTATCTTCCTGAGTACAAAGCAACGCGCGCTGAAGCGGGCGATTTCATGTCTTTGTGCAAAAACGCGGAACTGGCATCAGAAGTAACACTTCAACCTTTACGTCGTTTCCCGCTTGATGCGGCAATCTTGTTCTCAGACATCCTAACTATCCCTGATGCAATGGGCTTAGGTTTGTACTTTGAAACAGGTGAAGGTCCTAAGTTTGAGCGTCCGATCACGTGTAAAGCTGACGTAGAGAAGATTGGCCTACCTGATCCAGAAGGTGAGCTTCAATACGTAATGAATGCCGTTCGTCAGATCCGTAAAGACCTGAAAGGCGAAGTGCCACTGATTGGTTTCTCTGGTAGCCCATGGACTCTAGCTACATACATGGTTGAAGGTGGAAGCTCTAAAGCATTCACTAAGATCAAGAAGATGATGTATGCAGAACCACAAACGCTGCACCTGCTTCTAGACAAGCTAGCTGACAGTGTTATCGAATACCTGAACGCGCAAATTAAAGCGGGTGCTCAATCGGTAATGGTATTTGATACATGGGGTGGTGTACTGACCCCTCGTGACTACAACCTATTCTCACTGCAATACATGCACAAAATCGTTGATGGCCTAATCCGTGAAAACGAAGGTCGTCGAGTACCGGTTACTCTGTTCACTAAGAACGGCGGCATGTGGCTTGAGTCTATCGCAGCAACAGGTTGTGATGCGGTTGGTCTAGACTGGACAATCAACATCGCAGATGCAAAAGCTCGCATCGGCGACAAAGTTGCTCTGCAAGGTAACATGGATCCTTCAATGCTTTACGCTCAGCCTGAACGTATTCGCGAAGAAGTGGGCAGCATCCTTGAAGGCTTCGGCGACGGCGGTACAGGTCATGTATTTAACCTAGGCCACGGTATCCACTTGGATGTACCGCCAGAGAACGCTGGTGTATTCGTTGACGCTGTTCACGAATTGTCTAAGCCTTACCACAAGTAATTCTGAGTAAGATGATTGAAAGCGCTGTTGGAAAACCAACAGCGCTTTTTTATTGCCTGAAATTGGCATTTGATAGCGGTTTAATCTTATTGTGTGCAGTTAATTAGGCATTTGGATCATGGTAGGCCAAATGCTCTGAGATGTGTTTCCTGATATAAGGAATGACTTCATTTTCAAACCAAGGGTTCTTCTTGAGCCAGATATTATTGCGTGGCGAAGGGTGAGGTAATGGCAAAAATTCAGGCGCCCAAGCCTGCCAGTTTTTGACTGTTTCTGTCAGCGTTTTGGTGGTTCTTTCCTTTAAATAATAGTTTTGCGCATATTGACCAATCAATAGTGTCATTTGAATGTTGGGCAATGACTGCAGTACTTTTTTGTGCCAGAGCTCTGCGCATTCTTTGCGTGGTGGCAGATCGCCACTCTTTCCTTTTCCCGGATAACAAAACCCCATAGGCACAATCGCGACTTTATGCTCGTCGTAAAAAGTATCGCTGTCTATCCCTAACCAGTCTCTTAATCGTTCGCCACTGGCGTCATTCCAAGGGATCGACGACTCATGCACCTTGATACCCGGCGCTTGACCTATGATCAGCAAACGCGCATTTGGGTGTGCTTGAATCACTGGGTTGGCACCGTGTGATAGGTGAGGTTCACAAGCTCGGCATTGTCGAATCTCTTTAAGTAACGAAGAGGACATCAGTAACCTTTATCAAAATCGATGACATGATTAAGTGTAAAGCCATCTCGCCACTGTTTGTAATTCTCTGCGAAGATCTCGACTACTTGTCTTGGCTCACTGAGTGCAGCGATGTGTGGAGTGATGGTGACTTGCGGTAGTTTCCAGAAAGGATATTCCTGAGAGAGGGGTTCACTTTCAAACACATCTAAAAATGCGTGTTCTACCCATCTGTTTTTTATGGCGAGCAACAAGGCTTTATTGTCGATGCTTTCCCCTCGACCGACATTAAACAGCAACACATTAGAGCAGTAACCTAACGTGGTTTGGTTCAACAGCTGATAGGTTTCAGCGGTTGATGGCAAGGTGTTGACCACAATATCGGCCTGCTTAAGGGCAGCCTCTATCTCATTGATGTGGAAAGTCTCTTTAAAGGTTTCTTGTTTGGATGGGATACCCGTACGGTTGACACCTATGGTATGAATACCAAAAGCCGCCGCGGTTTTTGCCAAATGACTGCCGATTGAACCTGTTCCTAAAATCACCATAGTTTTGTCAGTTAGGCTAGTATAAAGCTGTGGCTGCCAGTTTCGTTGTTGTTGATGCTGGTGGTAATGAGGGAAGTGTCTACAGTGACTGATTGTGTAACCCAATACGTATTCTGCGATAGCCGGGCCAAAGATGCCTTTGACGTTGGTTAGCGTATAGTCCTGACGCAGATCTGGCTGAGTGAGTTTATTGATTCCAGCATAGGTACTCTGTACCCAGTCTAGCTCTTTAAACTCGCTGAGGCGTTCTGCGATTAGAGGTGGTGACGCCAAGACAATCTGTGCTGATTCGGGGTTTTGAGTGATTTCTAGGTCGGGTAAATCCTGGTTTAGAATCAGTTGCGTATAGGTATCGTCATGCTCAGTAAGAATATAGAGCTTATTCGTAAAATTGTTCATCGGCTTACCTTTTCCCCCCAGGGTTTATCAAGTACACTTTCGCTGTCTTTTTCTGCAATTATTGAGTGACTATGCTTCAGAATCCACTGCAGGTTCGTCTTGAAAAGTTAGAACCTTGGCAACAAATTACCTTTATGGCGTGTCTATGTGAGCGTATGTACCCTAACTATGCCATGTTTTGTGAGAATACAGAATTTGCGGAAGCTCGAATCTATCGTGATGTTTTGGATAGCATTTGGGAAATCCTGACGGTTAAAACAGCAAAGGTGAACTTTGAGCGTCAACTTGAGAAGGTTGAAGAGCTATTCCCTAGCGGTGATGATTTTGATTTTTATGGTGTTTACCCAGCAATGGACGCATGCCAAGGCCTAGCAACGCTAATTCATGGTCTGCTTGACCGTGAACATATGTTGGAAGCGGTAATTAAAGTGAGTCAACAATCGGTGAAGACGGTTGCTGAGCTTGAGTTTGCTCAAGGCGCTGAAGAAGTGACGAACGAAAACCAGAAAGAAAACGAAGCGGTATGTGAAGAGTGGGACGTTCAGTGGGCCATTTTCCGACCTTTACGTGAAACGACTGAGCGTGACTTAGAGTTGATCAAAGACCTACGCCACGAACTGCGTGAAGACCCAGTCAGTAACATTGGTGTTGCGCTATAATTCGCAATTGCACCAAGGTACGAATAAAAACAAAGGCTCCCTAGGGAGCCTTTGTGGTATCTGACGGTATCAAATTGAGATTAAGCGTCTTTTTTGTCTTCGTTCTGCACTTTGTCTTTTGATGCGTCGTCGTCATTCGTTGATTTTGCATCTGAAGAGTCGTTGTCTGCTGGAGTTTCTTCCTCTAGCTCGTCCTCGTCATCGCGGTTTTCGATAACACCGTGTGTCTCTTTCCACTTCTCCCAGCGTTGGAACGCCAGTTCTTGCATATCAGTCGTCTTATCCGCTTCATCGACAATCTCTTCGCCCACTAGGTGCTCAAAGATGTCTTCTAGGGTGATGATGCCCTGAATAGTGCCGTATTCGTCCACAACTAAAGACAGTTGCAGGCGGTTTGCCATCATCTGGTCAAAGGCCTTAGCCAAGCCCATGTTGTTCAGCAACACGTGGATAGGGCGCATTACTTCACCCAAAGCTTTCTCACCACAACCGGCTTGCTGCAATCTAAACAGCTCTAAGCGGTGAACAAAACCGATGATGTTGTCACTCTGCTCGCTGTAAACCAGCGGACGTGAGAATGGCGTGTCTTTATGTTGTTCTAGGAACGTATTCACACTCATTTCCGCATCAACACGGAATACCACTGGGCGCGGCGTCATTACCTGAGTCACGGGTACATCTTGAATACCCAGTAGGTTGCTCAGGATTTTTGACTCGCCTTCTGCAAATTCACCGCTCTCTTTTGCCAAAATCGCCATTGCAGATAACTCATCACGCATTTTTGGTGCTTGGTGGCCACGAGCAAGACGTTTGGTGATCTGTTCTGAGAACCATACAAACGGTGTTAGGAAGAACACCATCCAACGAAGCACGCTTGCCGAAGCAGGAGCAAGTTGACGCCAGTAGGTTGCACCAATGGTCTTTGGAACAATCTCAGATAATACCAAGATACCTAGCGTTAGCACGGCAGAGAAGACACCTAACCATTGGCTACCAAAAACGACAGCCGCTTGTGCACCTGCTGTCGCAGCACCGATAGTATGGGCGATGGTGTTGAGCGTTAAAATTGACGCAAGCGGGCGGTCAATATCTGTTTTCAGTTTGTCTAAAGACTCTGCTGCAGGGTGCCCATTTTGTTTTAGTTGAGCAATGTAGCTCGGACTAATACTCAAAAGTACAGCTTCCAAAACAGAACAAATGAAAGAAACTCCAATAGCAATGGAGACGTAAATAGATAGCAGCAGCATGTTTGCCCTTAAATTAAATTGTACGCTTTAGCAGCGATTCAGCGTGGATTATAGTGAAAAAGTAGTGGCTAGGTCATCATTAATTTTGCTCTCAGCCCCTTTTAAACAAGGGCTTGCTTAATAAAATCAGTAACAAATTGTGAGTTATTACTCATATTATGGCTAAAACTACGGCATTAGAGCTAAAGATCGACGACAAACCTTTGCCAGATGGGGCATTTATGTTTTAGAGTGAATTGAATTCAAAAATACAAAGAAGGGAAACCTAAAATGAACAAGACTCAATTAATCGACTTTATTGCTGAAAAAGCGGACCTTTCTAAAGCACAAGCTAAAGCTGCTCTAGAAGCGACTCTTGGCGGTGTTACAGATGCTCTTAAAGATGGCGATCAAGTTCAGCTAATTGGTTTTGGTACTTTTAAAGTAAACCACCGTGCAGCTCGCACTGGTCGTAACCCAAAAACTGGTGATGAGATCCAAATCGCTGCTGCAAATGTTCCAGCATTTGTTGCAGGTAAAGCGCTGAAAGATTCAGTGAAATAATCTAAACTGTACCGAGGTAGTCGTATTCCACCTCGGTACAGGTTTTTATGAAAAAAGCATTTCTTCTCGTTTCACTATTATCTACATTTCTTATTGGCTGTTCTTCAACAAGCCCTCGCAAAAACCTAGAGCAATTTGAAACTCACACTGGCGGCCAAGTCATGGGCGACGCGACGAGTTTCTACTGGCTTACAAACAAGCTAACACAACCTCATACTTCAGCTGACTACGTCACTGTCGGCGATTACGGCTGGTACCAAACTGATTATGCTTGGTCAGAAGGCGTGCTTCGTGAATTCATTCGTGAAGGCGAGCAGCGTAACTCTTCTAATGAGCTGGTTCCCTATCGAGTCCATGTGCGTTTCAATAAGTCAGGCGAAGCTGTGTATCAACAGTATCGTATTGATAGCAAAATCTTACCTATCCAAGCCAAGCAGCTTGAAAACTATCAGAAAGAAGCGACGTCGGTTCTAGAGACCACAACGAAGCAGCATGATGAAGGGCTTAGGCTGATTCAGGGTTACTGGAATGGCAGCTCTTTTAAAACGTGCGCTGGTGGTGAGTTTGATCGCATTGAATTTAACCAGACCTTGCCAGGCTTCGTGATTGACCGATTGGCGTCTGTGGAAAGCTATGCGGCGTTTCTTGGCAGTGATTCACTGGGTAAGATGAGCGTGGAAGAGTTACTGATGCTGGCTGAAGACAGCCATGATTGTGTCGTTAGGCCATCATTGTTGAAAGAATAGCGAGTAATCAAAGGATTGAGAGTATTTGGCCTACTGTAGGCCAAGTGCCTATTTGTCTGTACAAATACAGATTCTTGTGTAAATGAGATAATAAAAGGCGCCTATTGAGGCTGTCTCTTGATCA